>JAITLM010000105.1 GCA_031277885.1 Microbacterium sp. | reverse complement strand
CGCCGCGAGCACGTCGTTCTTGGTGAGGGCGTTGAAGAGGGTGGACTTGCCGACGTTGGGCAGTCCTACGATTCCGATGGTGAGAGCCACGGGGTACGAGTCTACCGGGGTGCGCCTCGACTCAGGATCCGCGGATCGCGCGATAGGCGGCCGTCACGTACGGCATCGACAGCGTCGCACCCTCAGCGAGGCCGAGCTCGTCGAAGAGCTCGTCCATGGACCGCGCGATCCTCGCCTTCTCCTCGGGCGGCGACGTGATGATGAGGCTGCGCGAGCTCGCCATCGCGTGCAGTTCGGCGCGCGTCATGTCCCGCGACCATTCCCAGCGCCGCTCTTCCAGCTCGCCGAACGGAGCGGCGACGCGCACGGCGTTCTCGCCGATCATCTCCTCCGCCGCGCTGCCGCCCATGATCTCGGTCAGCCGTCGCACCCATTCGGTGCGGTCGTCCCGCACGTTCCAGATGAGCCCGAGCACGCCACCGGGCCGCACCACGCGGCCGATCTCGGCGGAGGCGGCGACGGGATCCACCCAGTGCCAGGCCTGGCCGAGAGTGGCGGCGTCGGCGCTCGCGTCGGCCAGCGGCAGCGCCTCCGCTGTGCCGGTCACGGCCTCGACACCAGGCGTCTTCTCCCGCAGGGCCTCGAGCATCTGCGGATCCGGATCCACGGCCGTCACGCCTGTGCCGCCCAAGGCCAGCACGGCGCGGGTGAGCTTGCCGGTCCCCGCACCGATGTCGACGACCGCCCTGTCGCCCTCCGCCAGCGGCTCCAGCAACCAGGCGACCGCGTCCGACCGGTACTCCGGTCGTCCCTTCTCATAGCTGCCGGTCTCGGATCCGAAGCTCGTCGCACGTTCGACCATGGGCCGAGCCTACGCCCGGATCCGCACCGCCCCGGCGCGCCTGAGCCGCGCCGCCCCCTCCCCGGCGGAGGGTGGATTCGTGGCACTGGACTTCACCGCGATCGACTTCGAGACGGCGAACTCCTCCCCGGCCTCCGCGTGTGCGGTGGGCCTGGTCCGCGTCAGGGACGGCATCGTCGTCGCACAGACGGGCTGGCTGATCCGCCCTCCGGCGGGGCACGACGCCTTCCAGGAATGGAACGTGCGGATCCACGGCATCGAGGCGCATGAGGTCGCCGACGCCGACGGCTGGAGCGAGCAGCTCGATCGGCTCTGCGCGTTCGCCGGCGCCGACGTGCTCGTCGCGCACAACGCGGGCTTCGACCTGAACGTGATCCGCCGCGCCTGCGAGGCCACCGGAGACGAGTGCCCTCCGTACCAGTCGCTCTGCAGCCTGAGCGTCGCGCGCAAGGTCTACGACCTCGACTCCTACAAGCTCCCGGTCGCCGCGGCCGCAGCCGGCTTCGGCGCGTTCCCGCACCATGACGCCCTGGCCGACGCACGCGCCTGCGCGCAGATTGTGATCGACGCGGCCCGGCGCACGGCGTCGGGCACGGTGCAGCAGCTCGCCGACGCGATCGGCGTGCGCCTCGGCGACCCGCTCGCTCCGGCCGCGCCCGCGAAGGTGCGCGCCGCCGCCTGACGCCGTTCCGGCCGCCCCGGCCTCGCTCTCCTGCGATGTCGGTGGCCCCGCCCATGATGGACGCATGGACGCGCTCGCACTGCTCATCGCCGCACTCACCGCCGCGGCGGGCCTCGCCGTGGGTTGGTTCCTCGGCCGCAGCCGGGGCGCCGCCGACCTCGCCCGCGCCGACGCCGAGCTCGCCGTCGTGCGCGAAGACAGGGACAGGCAGAACGACCTGTACCGCGATGCCGTCGAGCACGCGCGCCGTGAGCAGCACGACGCCGCGGAACGCGTCCGCCAGGAGAACGCCGTGCTCACGGCTCTCGCCCCGGTGCGCGAGAGCCTGCACCGCATGCAGCAGACCGTGACCGTGCTGGAGCGCGAGCGACATGCGCAGTTCGGTCAGCTCAGCGAGCAGCTGCGGCGCACCGAGGAGAGCGGAGAGGCGCTGCGCTCCACGACCGAGTCGCTGGCCGGCGCGCTGCGATCGACGTCCGCGCGCGGCGTGTGGGGCGAGACCCAGCTCCGCCGCGTGGTGGAGGCCGCGGGCCTCACCCGGCACGTCGACTTCGACCTGCAGGCCACGATCCACTCCGATGCGGGGCACGGCCGCCCCGACATGGTGATCCGTCTTGCCGGCGGCGCGTCGATCGCCGTGGACGCCAAGGCCCCGCTCGACGCCTTCCTCGCCGCGGGAGCACTCGGATCCGACGACCCGCAGCGGCGCTCCCTCATGCAGCAGCACGTCAAGGCCGTGCGATCGCACATCGACGCGCTGGCGAAGAAGGCCTACTGGTCCGGGCTCGAGGTGAGCCCCGAGTTCGTGATCTGCTTCCTGCCCACCGAGTCGCTGCTGTCGGCCGCGCTCGACGAGGATCCGGCTCTGCTCGACTACGCCTTCAACAAGCGCGTCGCTTTGGCCACCCCGGTCAACCTGTGGGCCGTGCTGAAGACCGTGGCCTACACCTGGAAGCAGCAGGAGCTGTCCGCGGAGGCGGCCGTGCTCCTCGATCTCGGCACGCAGCTGTACGACCGGCTCGGCGTGCTGGCCGGCCACGCCGACGACCTGCGTCGCGCGCTCGAGCGCACGGTCGACAGCTACAACCGCTTCGCCGGATCCCTCGAATCCCGGGTGCTCGTGACGGCTCGCCGCTTCCCCGGCGTGGACGCCGATGCGCTCACCGCCCCGACGACGCTGACCGCTTCGACGCGGCGGTTCACCGCCGATGAGCTGGCATCATCCGCGGATGCAGGCCATGCGGAGGGGATCCGTGCAGACCTCGGCGAGCTGCGTGCCCGACTGAGCGGTCAGGACGCGGACGCCGCTGCGCGGATCGACCGGGACTCCGACCGCGGTGAGCACCACGATCGGACCGATCAGGAGGAGGTCACGCGCTCCCGGGAACCCCGCTGAGCAGAGCGACGACAGTGGCGGAGAAGAGCACGAAGGCCCCGATCATCCACCAGGCGCTGATCTCGTGTCCCTCTTCGCGGCGCACTCGGAAAAGGACGTCGGTGCGGCGAGCGGCATCCATCTCGACGATCTTGACGGATCCGGTGTCGGTGACCGTCTCCTGGCGGTAGATCTTCTCCGCAGCCATCGTCCACGCTCCCCTGCTCCGCATTCCGAACCGCGCTGAATGCGCCGTGCACGCCGGTCGGCGCCTCCTCCATTGTGCCAGGTGACGCCGAGAAGACGCGGAATGCGATCAGGTCGTTACCCGCGGGCCTCCACGGCAGGCTTTCGCGGCACCGGCTCCCTCAGGAAGCCGGTGCCGCGTGCAGAGCGGTCAGAGCCACTTCGAGACGAGGTGCTCCGAGGCGATGCGGCGCAGGGTTCCCGACGCGCTGCGCAGCACGACGCTCTCCGTGTAGAGGTAGTCGCCGTCGCGGCGGACGCCGGCGACGAGCTGTCCGTCGGTCACTCCCGTAGCGACGAAGATCGTGTTGTTGCCGCTCACCAGGTCGTCGGCCTCGTAGACCTTGTCCATGTCGAGTCCGGCGTCGATGCCGCGCTGGCGCTCGTCGTCGTCGCGCGGCCACAGGCGGCCCTGGATGTGCCCGCCGAGCGCCTTGATCGCGCACGCCGTGACGATGCCCTCGGGGCTGCCGCCCACGCCGATGCACATGTCGGTGCGCGCGCCGTGACGGGCCGCGTTGATGCCGCCGGCGACGTCGCCGTCGCTCATCAGACGCGTGCCGGCGCCGGCGTCGCGGATCTCCTGGATGAGCTGCTCGTGACGCGGACGGTTCAGCACGGAGACCACGATCTCCTCGACCGGCTTGCCGAGGGCGCCGGCCAGCCGCTTGATGTTCTCGGCCACAGGGAGGCGGATGTCGACGACGCCGACACCGGCGGGGCCCGTGACGAGCTTGTCCATGTAGAAGACGCTCGAGGCGTCGAGCATCGTGCCTCGATCGGAGACCGCGATCACCGAGAGCGCGTTCTGGCGGCCGGCCGCGGTGAGCGACGTGCCGTCGATCGGGTCCACGGCGATGTCGCACTGCGGGCCCGTGCCCGATCCGCTGCCGACGTGCTCGCCGTTGAAGAGCATGGGGGCGTTGTCCTTCTCGCCCTCGCCGATCACCACGCGACCATCGAAGTCGACGGTGCCGAGGAAGGCGCGCATCGCGTCCACGGCGGCGCCGTCGGCCGCCTCCTTCGCGCCGCGTCCGATGAACGGGACGGCGCGGATCGCCGCGGCCTCCGTCGCACGGACGAGCTCCAATGCGAGGTTGCGGTCGGGGCTGAGGGGGCTGAGATCGGCTGTGAGGCTCACCATGCCCCCCAGCGTAGGCGCGGGCAGGTTACGGATCCGCAGATTTCCGCGCCAGGAAACCGAAAGATCGGCTCTTCTTTACCAGGCCGAAGATCCGCGTTCTCGGGCCCGCCGTCACGCGCTCTGAATCGCCGATCCTGCGGCGCTAGAGTGGCACCGACCCCCGTCGTCCAGCACAGGAGAAGCCATGCCCGTTGCCACCCCGGATCAGTACGCCGAGATGCTCGACCGCGCGAAGGCGGGCGGCTTCGCCTACCCGGCCTTCAACGTCTCCAGCTCGCAGACCATCCACGCCGTGCTGCAGGGTCTGACCGAGGCCGGATCCGACGGCATCATCCAGGTCACCACCGGCGGTGCCGACTACTTCGCCGGCCAGACCGTCAAGGCCCGCGCCACCGGCGCGCTCGCCTTCGCGAAGTTCGCCACCGAGGTCGCGAAGTCCTACCCCGTCACCGTCGCGCTGCACACCGACCACTGCCCGAAGGATGCCCTCGCCGGCTTCGTGGAGCCGCTCATCGCGGCTTCCGAGGAAGAGGTCAAGGCGGGCCGCAACCCTATCTTCCAGTCGCACATGTGGGACGGCTCGGCCGTGCCGCTCGCGGAGAACATCGAGATCGCCCGCGACCTCCTCCCCCGCATGAAGGCGATCAACGCGATCCTCGAGGTCGAGATCGGCGTCGTCGGCGGTGAGGAGGACGGCGTCGCGCACGAGGGCTCGAACGAGGCGCTCTACACGACGTTCGCGGACGTCGACCAGGCCGTGCAGGCTCTCGGCCTCGGCGAGCAGGGCCGCTACATCGCAGCCCTCACGTTCGGCAACGTGCACGGCGTCTACAAGCCGGGTGGCGTGAAGCTCCGCCCCGAGCTGCTCGGCGAGATCCAGCAGCAGGTCGCCGCGAAGTACGGCACGGGCGCCAAGCCGCTCGACCTCGTCTTCCACGGCGGATCCGGCTCCACCGACGCGGAGAACGACCACGCGGTCGCGACCGGCGTGGTGAAGATGAACATCGACACCGACACCCAGTACGCGTTCACGCGCTCGATCGCCGGCTACATGTTCAACAACTACGACGGCGTCCTGAAGGTCGACGGCGAGGTCGGGAACAAGAAGGTCTACGACCCGCGCGCGTGGGGCAAGGTCGCCGAGACCGCGATGGCGCAGCGCGTCATCGAGTCGACGCGCCAGCTCGGCTCCTACGGCCAGTCGAAGAGCTGACCACCGGCACCGCAGAACCGGCATCCAGGAGCGCCGCGGGAATCCCTTCCCGCGGCGCTCCTGTCGTCTCCGGATCGGCCGTCGAGGATCACCCCGACGTCGAACCGTGGCCGATGTCCTGACGCAGCAGGACCGCGCCCGCCGCGTTTCGGATCTCGACGGTGCGGATGTCGGACAGCGGCTGCGCGGTTCCCGCCGAGAGGGTCGCCGTGCGTCCGGGATCGGCCTTCCAGGTCGAGAGGTCGGTGCTCTTCCCGTCATCCCCGACGACCGTGAGGACGTAGGTCCAGCCCGCATCGGGAGCGTCGGCGGCGTAGAGGCAGGCCATGTCGATCTTCGTCCCCCAGGCGACCGGGGTCAGCGAGACCGTCGCGCTCAGGGGCACCTCACCGGCTCCCTTCATGGCGACGGAGACCGCCGGCCGCGGCGCGAGCGCGACGAGCGCGACGGGCACGGCGACGGCGAGTGCGGCCGCGATCCCGACACCGGCCCACAGCGCGCGGCGCCGGGAGCGCCGCCTGGCCCGGGCGATCGACAGGAGCTTCGGCCCCGCGGGGTCGACGTCCTCGGTGCCGATCCGCGCCGCATCGTCCGCGTGCACGCGCGACAGCAGCCCCACGGCGGGGACGAGCTCCGCGAGCGCCGCGCGGCAGTCCGCGCAGACCGCGAGATGCGCCTCGTAGCGCGCACGATCCGCCGCGGACAGCGCGCCCATCGCATAGGCGGCGTCCCACGTCGCGAACGGGTCCGGATCCACGCTCACCGGATCACCCCTCTCTCCTGCAGCGCGAGCCTCAGGGCCCGCAGTCCGTAGTGCATCCTCGACTTCACGGTGCCGCCCGGGATGCCGAGCTCGGTCGCGATCTCGTCGACGCTGCGGCCTCCGTAGTAGCCGGCGACGATCACGGCGCGATGCTCCGGGCTGAGGTCCGCGAGCGCGTCCTCGATGAGGATCGCGTCGAACAGCCGGTCCGTGACATCCCCCGAGACCCTCTCGGGGAGGTCGGCCATCGACTGCTCATGGCGCCGCCGGGCGCTGCGCGCCTCGTCGATGACGAGGTGCCGGGCGACCGTGAACATCCACGCCCGGGTGGTCGTCACCTCCTGCTCCAGGATCCGCGGCGTGCGCCAGGCGCGCAGCAGCGTCTCCTGCACCACGTCGTCCGCCGAGGCGCTGCTCCCGGTGAGGTGCACGACGTAGCGGCGGATCGGTCCCGCGTGCACGTCGTAGAGCGCCGTCAGCCGCTCGTCGTCATCGTCCACAGTCGCCTCCTCACAGGGAAACGAGGCCCGTGCCCCGAAGGTTCACCGGTGGGCGAGACGTGGCCGTGCCCACCGCGAACCCGGATCCCGAGGCGTCGTGCTCCCAGTATGGACGCTGCGTGCTCCCGTGATCCGTTCGATCCGTTCGATCCGTCGGGACGGCATCGGCGCCGCGGGATCATCCGGTCGGCGAGGCCCGGAATAGCCGATCGGCCGATGCGGGGGCGAGATCCGGATTCCTAACGTGGAGGACATGAACATCTCCCTCTCGCGCAGGCTCATCGCCGCCTCGACCATCGCCCTCGCCGCCGTCGCCGTCATCCCCACGACGGCCGCCGCAGCCGCCCCGACCGCCGCAGCCGCCCCGCCCGCCGCGGTCGCCGCCCCCTTCGCGAAGAAGGTCCTGACCCCGTCCGAGACGCTGGCGTCCACACCGTGGAAGACGACGAGCGCACGCGACGCCCAGGGGAACCGCGTGGCGCTGGACGACCCGGCCGTGTCGAACTTCGTGGGCTGGGCCTACTTCAAGGCCGATGGCACCTTCACGATGTACAACCTCGACGACAGCCCGAAGATGCACGGCGACTGGAGCGTCGCAGCCGACGGCTCGTCGCGCTGGATCGCCGCCAAGGACGCGAACGGCGCGGTGCTGTTCCAGCGCGTCGTGCCGATCGTGCAGCTCGACAAGAACGTCTTCACCTACCGGGTGTTCCCGAACGCGGCCGACCAGAGCGTGTACTACGACATCGTGCACACCAGGACCAACCACGTCGAGCCCGGCACCGGAGGCCGCGGTCCCGGCGCGCACGGCGCCCACGGCACCGGGAACGGCGGCTACCACTTCAACAACGGCAACGCGCACTGATCCCCGGATCTCGAAGAGCCCGGTCCCGCAGGGGCCGGGCTCTCACGGTGGGAGGGGTCTACTTCTGCATCTGCCCGCTCAGGTAGGACATGACAGCCGGATCCGTGAAGAACGGCACCATCATGCAGATCGCCGACAGGGTGACGAACACGACGCCGCCCGCGACCGGAAGCCACCAGGTGAGCTTGCCGCGTCGCAGCCGGAGCACCGACCAGGCGGCCGTCGCGATCCAGCCGACGATCAGGACCACGCCGGCGACCATGCCCCAGACCCGCGCCTGCCCGTAGTTCGAGAAGGTGCCGGAGATCCCCACCGCCTGCAGCATCGTCGTCATGAGCGAGGAGGGGTTCATGAACGTCATGATCGAGGTGATCACGTTCCAGAGCCCGTAGGCGAGAAGCGCGATCGACGCCATCCGGTCGACCGGGTGCGCCGGGCGCTCCCCCGTCGCCGCTGCGGGAGCGGCAGGCGGGGCGACAGGCTCCGCAGTCGGCGAAGCAGGAACAACGGGCGGCGGCACCAGCGGCCGTCCCGATCGCCTGCTCTGCTCCTCCGGGGTCGCGTACTCGCCGAAGGCCGGCCGGCGCGGCTGCTCCACGGAACCGGAATCGGTCATCGGCTGCGTCCGCCCAGAGCCCGCTCATCGCGCTGACCGGAGACGTCCTGGCGCAATTCCTTCGGCAGCGAGAACATCAGGTCCTCCTCCGCCGTGCGCACCTCCTCGACATCGCCGTAGCCGGCCTCGGCGAGCGCCTGCAGCACCTCCTGCACGAGAACCTCCGGCACGGAGGCGCCACTCGTCACCCCGACCGTCGTGACGCCGTCGAGCCACTCCTGCCGCACCTCGTCCGCGTAGTCCACGCGGTAGGCGGCCTTCGCGCCGTACTCGCGCGCCACCTCGACCAGGCGCACGCTGTTGGAGGAGTTGGCGGATCCGACCACGATCACCAGATCCGCGTCGGCGGCGACCTTCTTGATCGCGACCTGCCGGTTCTGGGTGGCGTAGCAGATGTCGTCGGACGGCGGATCCTGCAGCTCCGGGAAGCGCGTGCGCAGCCGGTTCACGGTCTCCATGGTCTCGTCGACGGAGAGCGTGGTCTGGGAGAGCCAGACCACCTTGGACGGGTCGCGCACCTCGACGGTGTCCGCCTCGGCCGGGGAGTTCACCACCGTGACGTGGTTCGGGGCCTCTCCGGCGGTGCCCTCGACCTCTTCGTGGCCGTCGTGGCCGATGAGCAGGATCTCGAAGTCGTCGCGGGCGAAGCGCACGGCCTCGCGGTGCACCTTGGTCACGAGCGGGCAGGTCGCATCGATCGCGTGCAGGTGACGGTCTTCGGCAGCGGAGACGACCATCGGCGAGACGCCGTGAGCGCTGAAGACGACGTGCGAGCCCTCGGGGATCTCGTCCACCTCGTCCACGAAGATGGCGCCCTGCTCCTCGAGCTCGGTGACCACGTGGATGTTGTGCACGATCTGCTTGCGCACATAGACAGGGGCGCCGTAGCGCTGCAGGGCCTTCTCCACCGCGACCACGGCGCGGTCGACACCGGCGCAGTAGCCGCGCGGCGCGGCGAGCAGCACGCGCTTGCGGCCGTCGACGGGACGGTCCTGGAGCGGCTCGCGCACGGCCGTGGGGCGGCGGCGAGGGATCTGCGGCACGGGCAGCGCGACGGGAGAACTCACGCCCCGATTCTACCGGCGGCGTCCTGACAGCCGGCCGGGATCCGGCAGAAGGCCATTGCTACGCTGGGGAGGCGATGACCGTCTTCGAAGCCGCCTCCGTCCCGGGTGAGGCCCCGCCCGCCGACTCCGTCGCGCCGCGCGAGTCCTCCGCGGACGCTCCGACCTCCATCGCGAGGCTGAACGCGACGATCCGCGACTTCGTGGCCCAGTGGGGCACGGTCTGGGTCGAGGGCGAGATCACCAGCTGGAACGTGCGCGCGGGCAACGTCTTCGCACGTCTCAAGGACACCCGCTCGGACGCGCAGATCTCGATCCGGGTGTGGTCGAGCGTGCGGGCGCGGATCCCCGCCGACCTCGCGGTCGGCGACCACGTGGTCGCTGCGGTCAAGGCCGACTACTTCGTCAAGGCCGGCGACTTCAGCTTCACGGTCTCAGCGATGAAGCACGTCGGCCTCGGCGACCAGCTCGAGCGTCTCGAGCGGCTGCGCGCGCAGCTGCGCCAGGAGGGGCTCTTCGACCCCTCGCGCAAGAAGCCGCTCCCCTTCCTCCCCCACGTGATCGGACTGATCACCGGTGAGAACTCCGATGCCGAGAAGGACGTGCACCGCAACGCCGAGCTGCGCTGGCCTCAGGTGCGCTTCCGCACCGTGCACGCCGCGGTGCAGGGCGATCGCTGCGTGCCGGAGACCCTCGCCGCACTCAAGGTGCTCGACGCGGATCCCGAGGTCGATGTCATCGTCATCGCGCGCGGCGGCGGGGATCCGCAGACCCTTCTCGGCTTCAGCGACGAGCGCCTGGTGCGCGCGGTCGCCACGGCTGCGACTCCCGTGGTCAGCGCGATCGGGCACGAGAACGACCATCCGCTGCTGGACGACGTGGCGGACCTGCGCGCCTCGACGCCGACCGACGCCGCCAAGCGCGTCGTGCCCGATGTCGGCGAGCAGCGCGCGCTCGTCGCGCAGCTGCGGGCCCGGGCGACGACCCGGGTGTCGCAGCGCATCGCGCACGACATCGCCCAGCTCGAACAACTGCGGTCCAGGCCCGTGCTGCGGAATCCGGAGCCGCTCATCGAGCGCCGTGCGCAGGAGGTGTGGCTGCTCGCCGCCCGCTCCCGGGACACACTGGGACGCGCGATCGACGCGGCCGGGAGACGCACGGCCGAGCTGCGCGCCTCGCTACGCGCGCTGTCGCCGGCGGCGACCCTCGCCCGCGGATACGCGATCGCGCACCGCGACGACGGCGTGATCGTCCGCGACGCCGCCGACGCCCCGGCCGGCACGGCGCTCACCCTCACCGTCGACCGCGGCTCGCTGCGGGCCGTCTCGGAGGGCGAGATCGCCGAGTCCCGCGATGCCGACGGTCCTGCCGCGAGCTCCGCCGCACCGGCCGAGGGCTCCGACGCGCGCCGGTAGGATGAAGGCGTGACTGTGTCGAACGAGCCGTCCGCCCCCGCAGGGAGCTCTGCGCCGACCGTCGCTGATCCCGCCGCCCTCAGCTTCGAGCAGGCGAGAGACGAACTGGTCCGCGTCGTCGCCGAGCTCGAACAGGGAGCCCCGACGCTCGAGCAGTCGCTCACGCTGTGGGAGCGCGGCGAAGCACTCGCGGCACGCTGCGAGGAATGGCTGCTCGGCGCCAAGCGCCGTCTGGACGCGGCCCGCCCCTCCGAGGGAGACGCACGATGAGCCGCACCCCGAAGAACGCCCCGGTCGTCGCCGAGCTCGGCCGACCCGAGACGGCACAGGAGACCGCCGACCGCAAGGCCGCGTCCTCTGCCGCCTACCGCTCCAGCCAGACGTTCCGCGGCCTGATCGCCGCCCTCATCGCGACCGTCGGCGTCGTGCTGCTGATCGTGCTCATCGTGCCGCGCGGCGACTTCACGGGATCCAACGCCGTGGATCTCCCGGCCGCCGCGAAGAACGCGCAGAGCACGCTGAACCGCCCGGTGCTGCTGCCGACCCCGCCCAACAACTGGCGCGTCAACAAGGCCGTCCTGATCGACGGCAAGCCCACGGTGTGGGACATCACCGTCGCCCCCCAGGCGGACGACGCGCGCGGCTACGCGCACGTCGCCCAGGCGTTCGACGCCGACGCCGACTGGGCGGCCACCCCGCTGCGCGGCACGTCCTCGAAGGGCACTCTGAAGATCGGCGGGCGTTCCTGGGACGAGTACGTGATCCCGAACCCCGACTCTGCGGCGAACATCAACTACGCGCTCGGCACGCAGGTCGGCAAGGACTACGTCCTCGTCTACGGCGCTCTGGGCAAGGCGGGCACGGCGGAGCTGGTCGCCAAGATCAGCCCGCAGATCGACCAACTCGAAAGCGGACGATGACCGAGATCAGTACCCTGACCCCCGACCAGGCCTGGCAGCTCATGAGCGAGGGGAACCGGCGCTTCGTCGCGGGCGATCCGGAGCACCCCAACCAGGATGTCGGCAAGCGCCACGAGCTCGTGGACGGGCAGGCGCCGCTCGCGACGCTGTTCGGCTGCTCCGACTCGCGCCTCGCGGCCGAGATCATCTTCGACAAGGGGCTCGGCGACCTGTTCGTGGTGCGCAACGCCGGGCAGGTCCTCGGCGAGTCGATCGTCGCGAGCCTCGAGTACGCCGTGGCGATCCTCGGCGTCCCGCTGATCGTGGTGCTCGCGCACGACAGCTGCGGCGCCGTGCGCGCCGCGATCGACGGCACCGCGATCGATGCCGCGCCGCTCCCCCCGCACATCTGGCGGCTCGTCGCCCCCATCGTGCCGGCCGCGCGCAAGGTCCTCGCCGAGCACGGCGGATCCACCGTGGCCGAGATCGACGCGGAGCTCGTCGGGCAGGAGCACCTGCGCAACACCGTGCGCGACCTCCTGCAGTCCTCGGAGCTGATCGCCCAGGCCGTCGCCGACGGCAAGCTGGGCATCGTCGGCGCCAACTACCGGCTGAACGAGGGCACGGCCGTGCCCGTCGTCACCGTGGGCCTCAGCGACGCCCACGCCTGAACATCCCCCCTCATCACCCCGGCACATCTGGAGGAACAGCAGTGACCGACAACGAGCAGTACCGCATCGAGCACGACACCATGGGCGAGGTGCGCGTGCCCGTGAACGCTCTGTACGGGGCGCAGACGCAGCGCGCCGTGGAGAACTTCCCGATCTCGGGCAAGGGCCTGGAGTCGACGCAGATCGCGGCCCTCGCGCGGATCAAGAAGGCCGCAGCGCTCGCCAACAAGGAGCTCGGCACCCTCGACGGCGCCATCGCCGAAGCGATCGCCCAGGCGGCGGACGAGGTCGCCGCAGGCAAGCACGACGGCGAGTTCCCGGTCGACACCTACCAGACCGGATCCGGCACGTCCTCGAACATGAACATGAACGAGGTGCTCGCCACCCTCGCGACCCGGATCCTCGGCGCGACCGTGCACCCGAACGACCACGTGAACGCGTCGCAGTCGTCGAACGACGTCTTCCCGACCTCGGTGCACATCGCCGTGACCCAGGCGCTCATCGACACCCTCATCCCCTCGCTCGACCACCTCGCGGTCGCGCTCGAGGCGAAGGCGGTGCTGTGGAAGGACGCGGTCAAGTCCGGCCGCACCCACCTCATGGACGCCACTCCGGTCACCCTCGGCCAGGAGTTCGGCGGTTACGCCCGCCAGATCCGCCTCGGCATCGAGCGCGTGCAGGCGGCCCTCCCCCGCGTCGCCGAGGTCCCCCTGGGCGGCACCGCGGTCGGCACCGGCATCAACACCCCGCTCGGCTTCCCGCAGAAGGTCATCGCGCTGCTCGCGGCCGAGACCGAGCTGCCGATCACCGAGGCCAAGGACCACTTCGAGGCCCAGGCCAACCGCGACGGCCTCGTCGAGGCATCGGGCGCGCTGCGCACGATCGCGGTCTCGCTGACCAAGATCAACAACGACCTGCGCTGGATGGGCTCGGGCCCGAACACGGGTCTCGGCGAGCTGCACATCCCCGACCTGCAGCCGGGTTCCTCGATCATGCCGGGCAAGGTCAACCCCGTGATCCCCGAGGCCGTGCTCATGGTGTGCGCCCGCGTGATCGGCAACGACGCGACCGTCGCCTGGGCCGGCGCCTCCGGCTCGTTCGAGCTGAACGTCGCAATCCCCGTCATGGGCACCGCGCTGCTCGAGTCGATCCGCCTGCTCTCCAACGCCGTGCGCGTGCTCGCCGACAAGACGGTCGACGGCCTCCAGGCCAACGTCGAGCGCGCGGCCGCGTTCGCCGGCATGAGCCCGTCCATCGTCACGCCGCTGAACAAGCTCATCGGCTACGAGGCCGCGGCGAAGATCGCCAAGCACGCCGTCGCCAAGGGCATCACCGTCCGCGACGCCGTGCTCGACCTCGGCTACGTCGAGCGCGGCGAGCTCACGCTCGAGCAGCTCGACGCCAAGCTCGACCTGCTGTCGATGACGCACGCCGGCTGACACCGGATCCCTCGCGCGGAAGCCGCGGTCCCCTTGGGACCGCGGCTTCCGTCGTTCTGGGGCGTGGCGGGACACGTGCACGACGACGGCACAGATGCACGACCGTTCTCCCGGATCCGTCGTGCATCCGTTCCTGGGTCGTGCAGGTGCTCGCCGCCGAGCCCGGGGCCCCGAGACGGCCGGCCGGAGCACCCGCAGGACGCGACGACGCCTGCACGATCAGAGCGGCGGATCCGTCGTGCATCCGTCGCTCGATCGTGCAGGCGTCGCGATCAAGAACGCCCGCCCGGTATCAGCTGAGCTCGCCGCCCTCCAGAAGCTCGGTGACGAGGGCGGCGATCGCCGAGCGCTCGGAACGCTGCAGGGTGACGTGGCCGAAGAGGCTGTGCCCCTTGAGCGTCTCGATCACGCTCGCGATGCCGTCGTGGCGACCCACCCGCAGGTTGTCACGCTGGCCCACGTCGTGGGTGAGCACGACGCGGGAGTTCTGCCCCATCCGGCTCAGCACCGTGAGCAGCACGTTGCGCTCGAGCGACTGCGCCTCGTCGACGATCACGAACGCGTCGTGCAGCGAGCGCCCGCGGATGTGGGTGAGCGGGAGGACCTCGAGCATCCCGCGCTCGACGACCTCGTCCATGACGTTGCCGGAGACGACGGATCCGAGCGTGTCGAAGACCGCCTGGCCCCAGGGGCTCATCTTCTCGTCCTTGTCGCCCGGCAGGTAGCCGAGTTCCTGGCCGCCGACGGCGAACAGCGGACGGAAGACGATGATCTTCTTCTGCTGCTGCCGCTCGAGCACCGCCTCCAGGCCCGCGCAGAGCGCGAGGGCCGACTTGCCGGTGCCCGCGCGCCCGCCGAGCGAGACGATGCCGACGTCGGGGTCGGACAGCAGGTCGATCGCGATGCGCTGCTCGGCCGAGCGCCCGTGCAGGCCGAACACCTCGCGGTCGCCGCGGACCAGTGCGTACTCGCCGTCTCCCGTGACCCGACCGAGGGCGGAGCCGCGCTCCGAGTGGATGATGAGGCCCGTGTTCACCGGGAGCCCGATCGCCTCCTCGCTCGTGCCCACCTCGCTCTCGTAGAGGTCGCTCATCTCGTCGCCCGACAGCGCGATCGAGCTGATCCCGGTCCAGCCCGAGTCCACCGCCTGCTCGGCGAGGTACTCCTCGGCGTTGATGCCGAGCGAGGCGGCCTTGACGCGCATCGGGAGGTCCTTCGAGACGACCGTGACATCCTGACCGTCCTGCGCGAGATGCATCGCGACGGCGAGGATCCGGCTGTCGTTGTCGCCGAGGCGGATGCCGCTCGGCAGCACCGTCTGGTCGGAGTTGTTCAGCTCGACGCGCAGCGTGCCGCCGTCGCCGATCGGGACCGGGAAGTCGAGCCGGCCGTGCTCGACGCGCAGCTCGTCGAGGTGGCGCAGCGCGCGCCGGGCGAAGTACCCGAGCTCGGGGTCGTGGCGCTTGCCCTCCAGCTCGCCGATCACGGCGACCGGCAGGACGATGGAGTGCTCGGCGAAGCGGAAGAACGCCTGCGGATCCGACAGCAGCACGGACGTGTCGAGCACGTACGTCTTCAGATCCTGATCGAGCGTTGCACCCCCTTCGCTCACGGCAGTGGTGCGGGTGGTGCTCTTCAGTGCGGTACGTGCGGCCACAACGCTCTCCCGACCCGGGGATTCCCGGTACTAGGCGAGTCGACCAGGGCCACGAGTCGCGATCCTTGAGGCCGACTCGATCGGACGCCGTGTCCGATGCCATGAACGTACGACTCCCCACCGACATCGCGCAGGAAGGACACGCGCTCTTCCCGGTTAAGGGCGGGTGAACTCTCGCGCGTCGGCGAGGGCCGCATCGAGCAGGCCCAGGGTCTCCGCCGTCGTCCCCGCATGCGGCGCCACGCGCACGGCCCCCGACCGCACCGTGACCTCGATCCCGGCGGCGGCGAGCACCTCGCCGAGGCCCTGCGGATGCGCCGGCGCGAGCACCACGATCCCGGCGCGCTCCGCGGGCTCGCGCGAGGAGAGGACCTCGATGCCGTGCCGATCGGCCAGCTCCAGCACGGCGTCGACGTTGCGGGACAGCCGCTCCGCCACGGCGTCGACGCCGACGGCCCGGATCTCGCCGGCTCCGGCCGCGAGACGTCCCGCCGCGAGCGGATCCGGTGCGCTGACCGCGTACGCCTGCGCCGAGAGGGCCGGGTCCGGCAGCGCGTCGGTGGGAAGTCCCGCCGCCACGGTCGCGATCCGCCCGCTCAGCACGGGACGGATCCGCTCGCGGGCGCGGTCCGTGAAGCGCGCGAAACCGGTGCCGCGTCCTGCCCGCAGCCATTTGTACCCGTGGCCGACGACGACGTCGGCGACCGCCCAGTCTTCCTCCACGACGCCGAAGGACTGCACCGCGTCGACGATGAGCAGCCGGTCCTCGCCGAGCGCCTCGCGGAGCGCGGCGAGATCGGCCCGGTACCCCGAGCGGAAGTCGACATGGCTCACGACGAGCGCCGTCACGGCCGGGTCCAGCGCGTCGGCCACGGTATCCGCCGTCACCCGGGTGCGGGGCGGCGTGATCCAGCGCGGCGCGAGCCGCCCGACCGAGGCGGCCGCCGCGCGCTCGAGCGTGATCGTGACGCTCGGGAACTCGGCGGCGGACGCGATCGCCGTGCCGTCGAGGCCGGCGAGCGCCTGCTGCAGCGCATGCGTCGACGAGGGATGGACGGTGACCTCGCCGGGAGCGGATCCGAGCAGCCCCGCCACTGCCGCCTGCGCCTCAGCGGTACGACCCGCTGTCGCCGCGATGCCCTCGGCCCGCCCTGTCGCGAGCAGGTCGGCATCGGAGACCAGCGCGGCGCGCGCGGCCGGAGACAGCGGGCCGAAGGCGGCCCAGTTCAGATACCCCGGATCCTCGCCGAACGTGGCGGTGTAGTCGTCGATCGCGCGCATCCGGCCAGTCTGACACGCGGCGCAGGCGCTCTCGGCGCCGCGCGGCTCAGCGGCCGAAGCGGCGATCGCGGTCGGCGTAGTCGCGGATGGCGCGGAGGAAGTCGACCTGACGGAGATCCGGGCCGAGCGCCTCCACGAAGTAGAACTCGCTGTGCGCACTCTGCCAGAGCAGGAAGTCGCTGAGCCTCTGTTCCCCGCTCGTGCGGATGACGAGATCCGGATCCGGCTGGCCTCCCGTGTACAGGTGCTCGCCGATCATCTCCGGGGTGAGGTTGGCCGCGAGGTCTTCGAGGGTGCCCCCGGACGCGTCGTGCTGGGCGAGGATCGAGCGCACGGCGTCGACGATCTCGTTGCGCCCGCCGTAGCCCACCGCGAGATTCACGTGCAGGCCGGTGTGCTCCCGGGTGCGCTCCTCCGCCTCGGCCAGCACCCGTGCGAGTTCCGCAGGGAGGATGTCCGTGCGTCCCACGTGCTTGACCCGCCAGTTGCCCTCGCGGGAGAGGCCGTCGGCGAGTTCGCCGATGATCTCGATGAGGTCGGCGAGCTCCGCCGAATCGCGCTTGCCCAGATTGTCCGCGGAGAGCAGGTAGAGGGAGACCACCCTGATGCCGAGCTCATCGCACCAGCCCAGGAACTCGCGCATCTTCGCGGCTCCCGCCCTGTGCCCGTGCGCGGGGGTCGCGTAGCCGAGCTGGCGGGCCCAGCGGCGATTGCCGTCGATCATCATGGCGATGTGGTGCGGCATCGTCGCCGGATCCAGCCGTCGCCGCAGGCGTCGGGAATACAGCCGATAGAGGGGGCCGTTCCCTGGCTGCTCGGACCGTGCGCTCACTCCTCTACGCTACCGCGCGGACGCGATCCGGCCGTCATGGCTTCCACGGGATATGTACGGTTTGCGGCATGGGCCGACGCCTAGAGTTCAACCATGCGCAGAGCGACCCGATCCGCTGCACCCGACGTGCCCCAGCTGCCCCTCATGGAGGCGGCCGAACTCGATGCGCAGCTCGAGATCAAACCGACCTGGCGGGGCTGGATCCACGCCGGCACGTTCCCGGTGGCGATCGCGGCCGGGATCGTGCTCATCGTGCTCGCCCAGGGAACCGTCGCGAAGTGGGCTGCGGCGGTGTTCATGATCACATCGCTGCTGCTGTTCGGCAATTCCGCGCTGTACCACCGCTTCAACTGGAAGCCGAAGACCAAGTCGATCCTGAAGCGGATCGATCACGCCAACATCCTGCTGCTGATCGCCGGCACCTACACCCCGCTCGCGACGCTCGCGCTGCCGCCGGAGAAGGGCGTGCTCCTCCTCGTCCTGGTGTGGTCGGGAGCCCTCCTGGGGATCCTGTTCCGGGTGTTCTGGATCAACGCCCCGCGCTGGCTGTACGTCGCGCTCTACCTGCTGCTCGGCTGGGCCGCGATCATGTACATCGTCGATCTGGTCAACGCCAACGTCGCGATGATGGTGCTCGTCTGCGTCGGCGGTCTGCTCTACACCGGCGGCGCCATCGTGTACGCGCTCAAGAAGCCCAACCCGTGGCCCGGGAAGTTCGGCTTCCACGAGATCTTCCACGTGTGCACGGTCCTGGCGTTCCTCTGCCACTGGTCCGCGTGCCTGCTCATCTCGCTGGCACCGCTGCACCCGTCGCTCGGCCTGCCCGGCTGAGCCGGGCGGTCCGTGCGCGTCGTCGGAGCCGTCAGGCCTTCGGCGCGCCCGCGTCGCCCTCGCCGTCGGCGGCATCGCGCTGGGCGGCCTCTTCGGCGTCGAGCTCGGCGCGCACCTCTTCGCGGTACCGCACGCGACGGATCCGCCGCTGCATGTCCCAGATCAGGACGGCCGCGAGGACCACGACCACCGCGACGATCACGAAGCCCACAGGGCCCGGGGTGACCAGGTTCGGGTCGACCGTCGGGGTCGGAGTGGGGGTCGCCGCGGCAGCGGCAAGGATCGCCTCGATCATCTCTCAGCCTTTCTGGGCACGGCCCGTTCGGGCCCCGGGCCTCCCGCGGGATAACCTGGAACCTCAAGCCTAACGATCGGAAGCACCCCGCCGTGACGACCCCCGCCCAGCTCGACGAGCGCTACGGTCGCGGACCCCGCCGCCGCCTGCCGATGATCCTCACGATCGCGGCCGCCGCGATCGTCGTCGGCGTCTTCGGCTGGTGGACCTGGCAGGGCTCCGCTGACACCGTCGACGTCACCGGAACGGGATTCCACCTCGTCGACGATCACAGCGTGACGGTGTCCTTCCAGATCTCGGGTCCCCCGAACCGGCCGGTGCACTGCATCGTCGAGGCGCAGGACGAGGAGTTCGGGATCGTGGGCTGGCGGCTGGTCTCCTACCCCGCCTCCGAGAAGCACTCCAGGGCGTTCACGGAGCACGTCCCGATCGTCTCGGCCGCGACGACGGGTTTGGTGAACTCTTGCTGGGTGTCCTAGGCTCATCGTGTTGATCGACGCCCCGGCAGGAGCCGGGGCGTCTTGGCATATCCGGGGCGTTCCGTTCCCGGATCCGATTCGCAAGGAGTTCGCCGTGTCGAACGACGCACAGGTCACCTTCCTCACGCAGGAGGCGTACGACCGCCTGGTCGCGGAGCTGGAGAACCTCTCCACGGCCGGACGCGAGGAGATCGCCAAGCGCATCGAGCTCGCGCGCGAGGAAGGCGACCTCAAGGAGAACGGCGGCTACCACGCCGCCAAGGACGAGCAGGGCAAGATGGAGGCGCGCATCCGCACGCTCGAGCTCCTGCTGAAGTCGGCCAAGGTCGGCGAGGCCCCGGCCAGCCGCGGCATCGTCGAGCCCGGCACCGTCGTGACCGCGACCGTCGCGGGCGGCGAGGAGGTCTTCCTCCTCGGCAGCCGCGAGATCGCCGGCGGCACCGACCTCGACGTGTACAGCGAGGCCAGCCCGCTCGGATCCGCGATCCAGGGCCTCAAGGTGGGCGAGAAGACCTCGTACGAGGCGCCCAACGGCCGCGCGATCGAGGTCGAGATCCTCAAGGTCGAGACCTTCGCGGGCTGACCGCATCCCGATACGATGAACCCGCCGCGCCATCGAGGGCCGGCGGGTTCGTCGATCGGGAACGATCTGCGCGATTCAGTCCTGGACGACGATCGGCTCGAACCCTGCCGCGCGCAGCGTGTCGAGGGTGAGCTCGGAGTGCTCCGGGCCGCGCGTCTCCACGCTGAGCTCGAGGATGACGTCGTTGATCTGCAGTCCGTGGCCGTGGCGCGTGTGCATGGCCTCGATCACGTTGGCGCCGGCATGCGCGATGAGCTCGGACACCCGGGCGAGCTGGCCGGGGCGGTCGGGCAGCGGGATGCGCAGCGTGAGGTAGCGGCCCGAGGCCGCGAGCCCGTGCGACACGACGCGCTGCAGCAGCAGCGGGTCGATGTTGCCGCCGGAGAGCACGGCCAGCGTGGTGCCGCTCGCGTGCACCTTGCCGGCGAGGATCGCCGCGACGCCGACCGCGCCCGCGGGCTCGACCACGACCTTGGCCTGCTCCAGGAGCAGCAGCAGGGCGCGGGCGATGTCGTCGTCACTCACGGTCACGACCTCGTCGACGAGCTCCGCGATCATCGCGAACGGCACGTCCCCCGGACGCGCCACCAGGATGCCGTCCGCGATCGTGGGCTGCGTCGTGATCTCGACGGGGTGGCCCGCGGCGAGCGAAGGCCCCATCGCGGCGGCGTTCTCCGCCTGCACGCCGATCACCCGCACCGTGCGGCCCTGTTCGGCCGCGCGGGCCTTGACGGCCGCCGCGACGCCCGCGATGAGGCCGCCGCCGCCGATGCCGACCAGGATCGTGTCGACGTCAGGCACGTCCTCGACGAGCTCGAGGCCGAGCGTGGCCTGCCCGGTCACGATGTCGCGGTGGTCGAACGGCGGGATCAGCACCGCGCCGGTGCGCTCGGCGAACTCGGCCGCGAGGCGCAGCGACGTGGCCACGGTCTCCCCCTCGAGCACGACCTCCGCGCCGTATCCGCGCGTGGCGAGCAGCTTCGGTACCGGCACGCCCATGGGCATGAAGATCGTGGCGGGGATCCCCAGCGCCTGGGCCGCCAGGGCGACACCCTGCGCGTGGTTCCCGGCGGAGGCGGCGACGACGCCACGGCTGCGCTCCTCGGCGGTGAGCCGGGAGAGCCGGTGCACCGCACCGCGGATCTTGAACGACCCCGTGCGCTGCAGGTTCTCCATCTTCAGCAGCACGGGCGAACCCAGAACCTTCGTGAGCGCGACCGAGGGCAGCGTGGGGGTGCGCACGATCACGCCGTCCAGGCCGTCCGCCGCCTGCTGGATCTCGGCGAGGGTGGGGATCGTGTCGTTCGTCATCGCTTGCTCCTTCTCCGCGCACGGGGCACGGTCTGCCAGATGTAGTCGCCATCCGGGGCGGCGCCGGTGCGCCATGCACCGGAGTTGATGGTCACGGCGGCCACGTTCACGAAGGCCGCGAGCGGTACCGCGAACAGGGCGCCGGGGATCCCGGCGATCAGCGCTCCGCCGGCCACCACGAGCACCACGGCGAGCGGGTGCACCTTGACGGCGGATCCCATCAGGATCGGCTGCAGGAGGTGCCCCTCGATCTGCTGCACCGCGAGCACGACGATCAGCATCCACAGCGCGATCCACGGTCCGTTGTAGACCAGGGCGAGGAAGACCGCGAGCGCTCCGGTGACGACGGCGCCGACGATCGGGATGAAGGAGCCGAGGAAGACCAGCACGGCGACAGGGACGGCCAGCGGCACGCCGAGCAGGAAGGCGCCGAGACCGATGCCGACGGCGTCGATGAAGGCGACCAGCATCTGCGTGCGCGCGTAGTTGATCACGGTGGCCCAGCCGTTGCGGGCGGCCGCGTCGACCGCGGTGCGCGAGGCCTTCGGGAACAGCTTGAGGGTCCAGCGCCAGATGCCGCCGCCGTCGGCGAGCAGGCAGAGCAGGATGAACAGCGTCAGCACGGCGCCGGTCGCGACGTGGCCGAACGTCGTTCCGACCGCGATCGCCCCGCTCTTCAGCAGCTCGCCCTGCTCGCTGAGGAAGGTCACCGCCTGGTCGAGCAGATCCTGGATCTGCTTCGCCGTGAGGTGCAGCGGACCGTCGAGGAGGAACTGCTGGAGCTGCGCCCACGCGGCGACCGTGCGCGTCTGCACCCCGTTCCACTGCTGCGTGATCTGCCAGATCGCGAGCCAGAGCAGGCCGCCCACGATCGCCAGCGTGCCGACGAGCGCCACCACGATCGCGAGCCACCGCGGCCAGCGCGCGCGCAGCATGGTGCTGAACGCCGGCCAGAGCAGGGCCGTGAGCAGGATCGCGACCATCAGCGGGATGACCAGGATCTTGAACAGCATGACCAGCCAGATCACGACGCCGAGCGCGGCGGCGATCACCAGCAGGCGCCAGGCGTAGGAGGTGGCGATGCGCAGCCCTCTCGGCAGCGATCGCTGCACGTCGTCGCGCACGTCGAGCTGGCCGGAGACGGTGCGCTGGCGGATGAGATCGCGCAGCCGGGGCGTGCTGTCCTCGCTCATCGGCCCAGTCTACGGGCGCGGCGCCGGGCGCCTCGCCCGTGCGACGGCGCCGCAGCGGGCACCGCCGATGTCGGCGGCCGTCGATACGCTGACGACGTGACCGACTCCGCCGCCGCCGTCCGCCGAACGTCCGCCCGCACCGCGGTCGACTCGCTGAGCGCCGGCGAGGCCCGGCGGATCGCGCTCGCGGCGCAGGGGTTCTCGCGGCGACGACCCGCGGATCCGGGCGTGCGGCATCTGCACACGGCGATGGCGCGCATGGGCGTGCTGCAGATCGACTCCGTGAACGTGTTCGCGCGCTCGCACTACCTGCCGCTGTTCTCGCGCCTGGGCGCGTACGATCCCGCCCTGCTGGAGCGGGCGTTCCTGTCCCGCCCGACGGCCGCACGGTCGGGCCGCTACGCCGAGTACCTCGCGCACGAGGCGACCTTCCTGCCGGTCGAGGACTGGCCGCTGTGGGGCTTCCGCCGCGAGGCGTTCCGGGCGAAACGCGGCGAGTTCTGGGGACGCACCTCGTCGGCCCGCACGCTGGACTGGGTGCGATCCGAGCTGCAGGAGCGAGGGCCCTCACGTCCGGCCGAGATCCGCGGCGACGCGCCGGGCGGCAAGGGCGGTTGGTGGGAGTGGGACGACGTCAAGCACGCGCTGGAGTATCTGTGGCGCATCGGCGAGGTCGCGATCGCAGGACGCGACGGCTTCGAGCGCCGCTACGCCCTCGCGGAGCACGTGGTGCCCGCCGAGCTGCTCGGACGCGACCTGGATCGTGCCACCGCCATCGGCGAGCTCGTGCGCCGGGCGGCGAAGGCGCACGGGGTCGCGACCGCGGCGGACATCGCGGACTACTACCGCGTCAAGGACCGTGCGCTGGTGCTCGGCGCGATCGGCGATCTTGTGGAGCAGGGCGAGCTCGAGCCCGTCCGGGTGCGCGGGTGGGAGCGGGGCGGACGGCCCGTTCCCGCATGGCGGCACGTCGATGCGGTCCTGCCGCGGCGGATCGACACGACGGCGATCCTCACCCCGTTCGACCCTGTCGTGTGGTTCCGCGATCGGGCGCTGCGGGCGTTCGCTCTGGACTACCGCATCGAGATCTACACACCCGCCGCCCAGCGTCGCTACGGCTACTACTCGCTGCCGGTGCTGACCGGCGACCGGATCGCCGCCCGGGTGGATCTCAAGGCCGATCGCGCGGCGAGCACGCTGCGCGTGCAATCCGCGTGGTGGGAGCCGCAGGCGCGCCGGACCGAGGACGTCGAGCCCATCGCGGCCGAGCTGCGCGCGGCCGCCGCCTGGCAGGGGCTCGAGCACGTCTCGGTGTCGGGCTGGGGCGATGCCTCGGCCGCCCTCGCCGACGTGCTCGCCGGACACTCCGCGGGGGTGCTCCGGCACGATGCGGGGCGGACGGATCAGGTGCCGCTCGGGGCCTGACCCGTCCCGGACAGGGCGTGCGTCAGAACTGCACGCGCGG
Source organism: Microbacterium sp. (assembly GCA_031277885.1). Taxonomy (GTDB): domain Bacteria; phylum Actinomycetota; class Actinomycetes; order Actinomycetales; family Microbacteriaceae; genus Microbacterium. The sequence goes on along the minus strand of JAITLM010000105.1, from coordinate 6,641 downwards.
GGGCTCTGCGATCGCGGCGCCGTCGGCCACCTCGAAGAACTCGCGCTCGGTGAAGCCGAGGTTGCGGGCGAACAGGTTGTTCGGGAAGACCTTGATCTTGGTGTTCAGCTCGCGCACGCCGCCGTTGTAGAAGCGGCGGGACGCCTGGATCTTGTCCTCGGTGTCGACGAGCGCCGCCTGCAGCTGAAGGAAGTTCTGGCTGGCCTGCAGCTGCGGATACGCCTCGGCGACCGCGAAGAGGCTCTTCAGCGCCTGCTGCAGATGGCCCTCGGCGGCACCGGCCTCGCCGGGGCTCGAAGCGGAGAGGGTTTCGGCGCGGGCGCGCGTGACGTTCTCGAAAACCGCCTTCTCGTGCGCGGCATAGCCCTTGACCGTGTCGATGAGATTCGGGATCAGGTCGGCGCGACGCTTGAGCTGCACCGTGATATCGCTCCACGCCTCATCGACGCGGACCCCCAGCTGCACGAGCGAGTTGTACGTGGCCCACAGATAGATGCCGACGGCGACGATCAGAACGACGATCACACCGACGACGACGAGCACTGGCATGAGAACATCCACGGACGACAACCCCCTAGCAGACGCGGTTTCGGCTCATCCTATCCCGGCATCCTCCGTGTTCGCCGGGCTGCCAGCGAACGGTCAGGCGCCGAGAACGCGCTCCAGGTAGCGGTTGCCGAACCGGCGCTCCGGATCCAGCCGGTCGCGCAGCGCGAGGAAGTCGTCGAAGCGCGGATAGCGCTCCCTCAGCTGATCGGCGCCCAGCATGTGCAGCTTGCCCCAGTGCGGCCGTCCGCCGTGCGCGAGGCAGATCTGCTCGACGGCGTCGAAGTACTCGCGCGGGTCATGGCGCCAGTACCGGTGCACCGCGATGTAGGCCGAGGCGCGCTCGTGCGCCGTGGAGAGCCAGCGGTCGTCGGCCGCGGCGAAGCGCACCTCGATCGGGAACTCGATGCGCCAGCCGCGCTTCGCGATGAGGGCGTGCACGGCACGGAACACCGGCACGATCTGATCCTGCGGGAGCGCGTACTCCATCTCGCGGAAGCGCACGGTGCGGCTCTGCGTCAGCACGCGATGGGAGAGATCCGTGTACTCACGGTCTCCCGTGAGCTTCACCGCGAGCCTGCTGAACGGCGGGGTGATCGCCGGAACGACCGCACCGCCGGCGCACACGGCCCGGTACACGCCGTTCGAGAGCAGCGTCTCGTCGATCCACTTGCCGACCTTCGGCAGCGGGTGGCGCACCGCCGACTCCGGAAGCCGCTCCGTGGTCTTCGTGAGCGCCACGTCGGTATGCGGGAACCAGTAGAACTCGAAGTGGTCCGCCGCGGCGACGCGCTCGTGCACGTCCTCCAGCACCTCCTCCAGCGGGGCGGGCGCATCGATCGCGTGCATCACGAACGCGGGCACGCACTGCAGCGTGACCTCGACGAGGATCCCGAGGGCCCCGAGGCCCAGCGCGACGGCGGGCAGCATCTCGGCGTTCCGGGTCTCGTCGACGCGGAGGAACTCCCCCGCCGCGGTGATCAGCGTGGCGCCGACGACCTGGGCGGCGATCCCGCGGAAGCCGGCACCGGTGCCATGGGTTCCCGTGGAGATGGCCCCGGAGATGGACTGCCGGTCGATGTCGCCGAGGTTCTCCATGGCGAGCCCGTAGGGCGCGAGCAGCGCGGGGATGCGGTACAGACGGGTGCCGGCGAGCAGGGTGACGCGCCCGCGGGCCTCGTCCGCCGAGACCAGACCCTGCAGGTCGTCGAGCTCGAGCAGCACATCGGGCGCGACCGCCACCCCGGTGAAGCTGTGGCCGGCGCCGACCGCCTTCACCCGCAGGTTCTGGGCGGCGGCGGCGAGCACGGCGCGCTGCACGCCCTCCGGAGTGCGCGGACGCTCCACCCGGATCGGTCGGACCGACGCCGAACGGCCCCAGTTCTGCCAGATTCCCCCGGGTCGTGTCATAGGAACGCCTTCCCCTCACCGCGATACGTGGGCAGCTCGGCGACGACGCGATCGCCGTCCACGAGGTGGTAGCTCAGGATCCGCTCGGCGGGTTCGCCGCTCTTCGCGTGCCGCAGCCAGACGCGGTCTCCGATCCGGAGCGTGCGAGCGGCCTCGCCGCGCAACGGCGTCTGGACCTCGCCGGCAGCCTCGCGCGGCGCGGTCTGCAGGCCCTGCGGCCACACCGGCGCGGGCTGGCGTGACGCGACCGGCGGCCCGGAGGCGATCCATCCGCCGCCGAGGATCGTCGCGATGTCCGGCGCCGGACGACGCACCACGTCGAAGGCGATCGCACTCGCGGGCGCCGGTGCGAAGGCGCGGTAGCCGTCGAACAGATGCCCGGCGAGCAGCCCGCTCCCCGCCGTGATCTCGGTGAGGGCGGGATCGGATCCGGTGTACTCGAGGGATCCGGTCCCTCCCCCGGTGACGAACTCGAGGGGCACGAGCGCCCGCACGGCCTCAACGATGCGCGCGCGCCGCTCGCGCAGCTCCTGGCGCGATTGTGCCTGAACGGTCCTGATCAGCGTGTCCCCGCTGCCGGTGTCGTCGCCCTGACCCGCGATCTGCGCCTCGTACATCTGCAGGCCGACGAGGCGGAACCCGTCGCGCTCGGCGGCGCGGCGGGCGAACCGTGCGACCTCCTCCGGGGTGTGCAGGGGCGAGCGGAAGACGCCGATGTGGCCGAGCGCGGGGGCGCGCCAGGAAGCGTCGGCATCGATCGCGATACGCACCACGGGCCGCGCTGCGGGGGCGGCGACCGCGTCGATGAAGTCGAGCTGGGACTCGTCGTCAACCATGAGCGTGATCCGTGCGGCGGCGGCTTCGTCGGCGAGCAGCCGTTCGAGGCTCGGGCGATCGGCGGTCGGGTAGGCGAGCACGATGTCGTCGTGGTCCTCCGCGAGCCAGAGCGCCTCGGCCAGGGTGAATGCGAGCAGACCGCGGTAGCCCGGCACGCGGAGGGCGGCGTCGATGACCTCGCGCACGCGCACCGATTTCGTCGCGATCCGGATCGGCAGGCCGCCCGTGCGCACGACCATGTCCATCGTGTTGTAGCGCAGCGCATCGAGGTCGATGACGGCGACGGGCGCGGGCAGATGCGCCGTGGCCTCGGTCAGTCGTGGCCACCATCGGGCCGGATCCTCCCAGGCGTGCGCAGCGGGGCGGGGGGTCGCATGGCCCTGATCGGCGATGAGCTCGAGCACTCCCCCACCCTATTGGCTCCGAGTCAACATCGCCCACGGTGCCGCGCTCGCTAGGCTCAAGTGGCGGCCCCCGTAGCCCAACGGCAGAGGCAGGCGACTTAAAATCGCTTCAGTCTGGGTTCGAATCCCAGCGGGGGCACCACTCGCTCCGCCGCCGGTTCACCGTTTGGGGCGCGCCACCTCGTTCCGGGGCGCGTCCTGCCGTGATTCCGAGGGGTGCTGCGCCCCAAAACGACTGGTGGACGGCGACGCGCCCGGGCAGGTCGGCGGGGTCGGTCAGGAGGCGTGCACCTGTTGCGGAACGGCGTCGACAACCTCCTGCTGTGCGAAGGCCTTGGCGATGAGCTCGGAGCGCCCCTCGACCTTCAGTTTCCGGAAGATGCTGGTGAGGTGCACCTCCACCGTGCGTTCGGAGATGCTCATCCGTGCACCGATGTCGCGGTTGCGAAGCCCTCGGATGACATGCTCGAAGACGTCCGTCTCGCGAGAGGTCAGGACGCCCGCCGTCCGGATCGCGACCTTCCGGCTCGGACCGACGGAAGCGCCCTGCGATGCGGCCGCGGTGGTCTCCCCGACCAGATTCCGATCGATCTCGTACCTCACCGGAGCATCCGGGCAGATCTCCTCGAACGACGCGCGGAACTCATCGATCCCCGGCTGGATCTGCGCCAGAGCGACGATCGCACTGTGCGCGACGCCGCCCAGTACGTGGGTCAGCGGCAGGCGGGCGAGGGCGTCGAGAAGCACCGGCGCGGCCTCTCTGGGCCTGTCCGCATGGAGCAGGAAGAGGATCAGCACGCCGCGCGCATACGCCTCGACGAGAGGCGTGAGACTCCCCGACGCGAGGCTCCAGGGCCGCGACGGCGGCGCCGGCACCAGGGACAGCGCCAACCCCGCAAGCATCGCGTCGACCTCCTCAGGCGTCGTCCACCAGGCCCCGGAGGTGGCATCGATCATCGACTTCACCTCACGATCGGCGAGGCTGCCCACCGCGGCCTCCAGGGCACGGCGTTGACCGTCCTGACGCTGGAACGGGTCGTCGCCCGCCGGAGGGCCGTCGACGTACGCGGTCACCGAGGCGAGACCACGCAGCGCCGCATCGCGAATCTCGACCGGGTTCCCGGCGCCGGCGGCGCGCGTGTAGTCGTCTCGCGCATCGTCCAGGCAGCCGAGCGCGATGGCGGCCCTGCCGCGAAGAAGCGCGGCCTGAGCGCGCACCGCGGGATCCGCGTCGTCGTCGACGGCTTGTGCGACCCGATATGCGGCTTCGGCGTTCCCGCCGCCGAGGAGTCGTTCCCCCAGCACCACGAGATCCCGCGACATGCGGCGTGCGTCTCCGCGTCCCGCCCGGAAGGCGTGCCATGCGGCGCTCGCGAGCCCGAGCCGGCGATGCGCGAGCGCGAGCGCATGGTGCATCTCGTCCGTTTCCCGGGGATCGGCGGTGGCGATCGCCGAGGACCGCGACCGCTCGGAGACGAACTCGTACCGCCCCTGGGAGAAGCGCAGCGCCGCCCTGATCGCCACGGACGTGAGCACGCCGGCATTGATCCCGGTCGCGGAGAGAAGGACGTCGATCCGATCCGAGACGGAGAGCGCCGCTCCGAGCAGCACGCGTTCCGCCGCGTGCGGCGTCGCGCTCCGCGCCGTGCGCGCCTCGTCCTCGGCCAGCGGCCACGGGTCGGGGAGAACCCTCATCCCGGAGAGCTGGCCCGCCGTGAGTCGCTCACCGAGGAGCTCGACCTGCGCCTCGGTCACGCCGGCGATCGCCCCGATCCGGCCTGCCACGTGCGGGGCGACCGCACTCACTCCGCGCCGCCGGAGTATCCCGAGCACCCAACGCGCCTTCTGTGCAGGCATCCGCACTCCCCCCGAGGAATCTTCCGGACTTCACGGTGATCCCACCGCCCGTCACATTCTCGCGCACCCGTCTTCCATTTTGTAAGCACGGCGACCGAATCCGTCACGTATCGACGACGAGCTGAGCACTCAGGCGAAGGCCCCACTGCGCATGCGGGATCCGAGTTCTCGGAGCACGGAGGTCAGGCCGAGCCGCCGGTCAATCGGTCCAGCGCGCGTCGCCCCTCCCCCACCGCCCTCTCGGTCGTCGCTGCACGGTCGGCGGCCTGCGCTTGCCGGTCCTCGGCGGCCGTCACCGCGTCGCGCAAGGGGCCGACAGTCGCCCTGGCGGCAGAGAGCTCGGCTTCGAGCTGAACGATCCGGGCTTCCGCCTGCGCAGCGCGATTCGCCGCGTCCCGCACCTCCCGGTCCGCTGTGGCGAGGTCTCGGCCGGCGCGGGCATGCGCCTGCTCGGCGTCATGGAGCGCGCTCTGCGCCGTCCTCAGCTCGCGCCGCGCCGTCACCTCGTCCACGCGCACGGGCGGCGCGTCGGACGGGCGGGGTACGCCGCCTCCCACGACTGCGTCCAGATCGAGGGGGAACTCGGCAGCCGGCTCGAGTTCGTGCACGAGCCGGCCCGACGCGACGGCTGCGGCCGCGCTCGCGTCGAAGAAAGCGGCCGTGATCGTCCGCTGCACGGCGTCGAGGGTCGCCGCCGTGACCCTCTCCCCGCGCGCTGTCGCGAGCGCCGCGGCATCGGCCGCGAGCCGGTTCGTGAGAGCGCGGCGTTCGCGGGTGAGGCGAGCGAGCGTGACCGCATCGACGTCCTCCTGCGCCTCCCTGAGCTCGTCCGCCAGACGGAGCGCTTGGGCGAGCTGCTGCGCGCGTTCGCGGGCGAACACGTTCACGACCCAGGCGGAGACGCTCGGCTTCCGCAGCTCCCTGATCCGCGCGGCGAGATCCGCATCCGCCGCCTCCTTCGCGCGCACGTTCCGGGAAGACACGAAGTCGCCGGGAGGCCCCGCATACAGGTCCGCCGCGATCGTCTCGAGGTCGGTCACGGTACCTCCGGTGCGCTCACGTCGCACGATCCTCATCGATCTGCTCCCGCGCCGAAGAGCCGGCCCGGTCCGTGCTGCGGATCGCCACGACGTCCGGGTCGCCCTCGGGGGCGGCGTGCTCGGAGAGCGCGGGCGCAGGATCGCCCGCGTCCGCTCGCACATCGCTCCTGCTCTCACCGTCTTCGATGACCTCGACCTCGACCTCGGATCCCCACTCGACGGCGATCCCCGGCGGCGTCCACTGCGCCGTCACCCAGAACAGTCCCGGCCAGGTGAGTGCATGCAGACTCGGGCCGTCAGGATCGGCGCCGACCAGAACCAGCCCGAGCTCGGCTGCGGCTTCGATCGCCACGTGGACGGGCTCTCCGACGAAATCAGGGACGAGGACGCGACGGCGCTCACCCATCGCCGGCCCCGTCCCCGACGCCGGGCTCCAGCCAGACGGCGTTCCAGTCCAGGATCCGCGGATCCGCGAGGCCCTCCGTCGCGAAAGGATCCGCGGCGATGAAGCGCTCCGCAGCCTCGCGCGACGAGAAGATGCCCATGG
>JAITLM010000093.1 GCA_031277885.1 Microbacterium sp. | reverse complement strand
CCAGCCCCGTCGCGAAGCGGATGCGCCGCGACTGGCTGCTGGAGTCCGGTGCCGAGCTGGCGCCCGAGGAGCTCGTGATCGCGGATGTCGCGCGCGTGCAGCAGGCGCCGGTGGTCCCGGCCGCGCTGGCCGAGCGGCAGGTCGCCCCGCCGTCCGTCGAGTCGCGGATGCTGGCGAACCCGTTCCTGGCGCCCGACCTCACCCCCCGCCCCGCGGCGACCCCGCGCCGTCGCCTGGACGGGTGGGAGCTGATGGGCCCGCTGTACAAGGCGTTCGAGTCGGGCGCGGGCGGATCCGTCGCCTCGATGGAGCTGCCGCCGCTGCCGGAGTACGACCACCTCTCGCCGAAGGGCCTGGAGGTGATGGTGCACCAGTCCCGGTTCCTCGAATCCGTGCGGGCGGGGCACCGCTCCTTCCTCCTCGCCGACGAGCCGGGCCTCGGCAAGACCGCGCAGTCGGTGCTCGCCGCGTCGATCGCCCACGCCTACCCGCTGCTCGTCGTCGTCCCCAACGTCGTGAAGATGAACTGGGCGCGCGAGGTGGAGCGGTGGACCCCGCAGCGCCGCGCCGCGGTGATCCAGGGCGACGGTCAGGACGTCGACGCCTTCGCGGACGTCTTCATCGTCAACTACGAGATCCTGGACAGGCACCTGTCCTGGCTCGGCGAGATCGGCCTGCGCGGCATGGTCGTGGACGAGGCGCACTTCATCAAGAACCTGTCCTCGCAGCGCTCGCAGAACGTGCTCGCGCTCGCGTCCCGGATCAGGGAGCAGGCGGCGGGCTCGCACCCGCTGCTCATGGCCCTCACCGGAACGCCGCTGATCAACGACGTCGAGGACTTCGACGCGATCTGGCGCTTCCTCGGCTGGACCAACGGCGAGCGGCCCTCCGCGGAGCTCGCGGACAAGCTCGACGCGACGGGCCTGACGCCCGCGGACAAGGCGTTCTACGGCGAGGCCAGGGACGCGGTCAGCTCGATGGGCATCGTGCGTCGCAAGAAGAAGGACGTGGCCGCCGACCTCCCCGACAAGCTCATCGCGGATCTGCCGGTGCAGCTCGACGACGAGTTCGGCCGCGGGATCCGGCAGGCCGAGGCCGAGCTGGGCGCGCGGATGGCGGCGAAGTACCGCCGGATCATCGAGGCGCGCGGAGACCGGGGCCTGGCCCACGGCGAGATCGACGAGGACATCGTCCGGCTCGTCGCGCACGGCGAGCTCGAGGAGTCGAAGGCGGCGGGCACCGGGGGAGACAACGTCTTCACCATGGTGCGCAAGATCGGTCAGGCCAAGGCGCTGCTCGCGGCGGACTACGCGGCTCAGCTGCAGCGTTCGGTCGGCAAGGTCGTGTTCTTCGCCAAGCACGTCGACGTGATGGATCAGGCCGAGGCGCACTTCGCCGCGGCGGGGATCCGCTCGGTGTCGCTCCGCGGCGACCAGACCGCGGTCGCGCGGCAGCAGGCGGTCGACGCCTTCAACGGCGACCCCGAGGTCGGGATCGCCGTGTGCTCGCTCACCGCGGCCGGCGTCGGCGTCAACCTGCAGACCGCCTCGAACGTGGTGCTCGCCGAACTCAGCTGGACCGCGGCCGAGCAGACCCAGGCGATCGACCGTGTGCACCGCATCGGTCAGGACGAGCCGGTCACGGCCTGGCGGATCATCGCCGCGCACACGCTCGACACGAAGATCGCCGAGCTCATCGATCAGAAGCAGGGACTCGCAGCGCGAGCGCTCGACGGCGAGGCCGTGGAGGAGGGCGCGAGCGAGTCGGTGCAGCTGGCGGCGCTCATGCACCTGCTGCGCGAGGCGCTCGGCGGCGACTGACCGCGTCTCGTCACAGGCTTGTCAAGAACGGCGCTTCTTCTTCCGCTTGCGGAGGTCGAAGCGCCGTTCTTCGTCAAGAAGGCGTGAACTCCGAGATGAGGCGTGTAAGAACTTCGCTTTTCGGCGTCGTGGAATGGCGCCCGGGCGTGGATCGGCACTAGGGTCGAACGAGGCAACGGCGCCGCGCTTCCATCCCCCTTCCCTCCCGAGGACGACCCATGAAGATCGGCATCCTGACCAGCGGTGGCGACTGCCCCGGCCTGAACGCGGTCATCCGCGGCATCGTGCTCAAGGGCACCACCACGTACGAGCTCGAGTTCGTCGGCATCCGCGACGGCTGGCGCGGGGTCGTCGACGGCGACTTCTTCCCGCTCACCCGGCACGAGGTCAAGGGCCTGAGCAAGGTCGGCGGCACGATCCTCGGCACGAGCCGCACCAACCCGTACGAGGGGCCGCGGGGCGGCGCGGAGAACGTCGCGAAGACCCTCGCCAAGCACGGCATCGACGGCATCATCGCGATCGGCGGCGAGGGCACCCTCGCCGCGGCGGACCGCCTCTCGAACGACGGCATCCGCGTCCTGGGCGTGCCGAAGACGATCGACAATGACCTGCGGGCCACCGACTACTCGTTCGGCTTCGACACCGCGGTCAACATCGCGACCGACGCGATGGACCGTCTGCGCACCACCGGCGACTCGCACCAGCGCTGCATGATCGCCGAGGTCATGGGCCGGCACGTCGGCTGGATCGCCCTGCACGCCGGCATGGCCGCGGGCGCGCACGTGATCTGCATCCCCGAGGTCCCGATGTCGATCGAGGAGATCTGCGACCTCGTGACCCGCGCGAGCGACCGCGGCCGTGCGCCGCTCGTCGTGGTCTCGGAGGGGTTCAAGCTCAAGGGCATGGATCAGGCCTTCAGCGACAAGGGCCTCGACGCCTTCAACCGTCCGCGTCTCGGCGGCATCAGCGAGATCCTCGCGCCCGAGATCGAGAAGCGCACCGGCATCGAGACCCGCTCCACCGTGCTCGGTCACATCCAGCGCGGCGGCTCGCCCTCGGCGTTCGATCGCGTGCTCGCGACCCGTCTCGGCCTGCACACGGCCGACGCCGTCGTGGACGGCGCCTGGGGCCAGATGGTGGCCCTGCGCGGCACCGACATCGTGCGCGTCCCCTTCGCCGAGGCCCTCGGCGAGCTGAACACCGTCCCGCTGCAGCGCTACGAGGAGGCCGCAGCCCTGTTCGGGTGAGCGGTGCCGGCGCGGCTTGGGTTGGGGCTTGGCTTGGCTTGGCTGGAGGCTTGGGTTGGCTTGGGTTCGGAACCATGTCCCAGTTCTGGCTGCACCGCGTCCCAGTTCTGGTCGCACGGGGTCCCGGTTTGGAACCATGTCCCCATTTGGTCGCGCCATGTCCCAGTCTTGACGGCATCGTGTCCCGAATCTGGTGCCGAAATCGGGGGATCTAGAGCCAGAACTGGGACACGGTCGGCGCAAGCGAGGCGGGCCGGAACAGGACCGACTGCGGCGAGGCGGCGAGGGCGGGGCGGGGCCATCCGGTCAGCCGGGCAGTCCGGGACGCCAGCCGGCGTCCTGCAGCGCGGACCTCACCCGCTCCACGGCGACGGGACGGGGGCCGTCCAGGTGGTGCGACAGCACCCGGACCAGGGTCCAGGATGCGCGCCTGATCGCTTCCCAGCGGTCGGCGTCGCGCGCGAACTGCTTCGGATCCTCGGCGTGCTGGCGACCGTCGTACTCCGGGGCGACCCGCCAGCGCGGGTAGGCGAGGTCCAGCCTCGCGATGAACGTGCCGTGCGGACCGCGCAGTTCCCACCCGGCGATCGGCTCGGGGAGTCCTGCCCGCACGATCGCGAGTCGGAGCCTCGTCTCGCGCGGCGACTCGACGCCGATGCGCGAGTCCGCCAGTGCTCGTCGCAGGATTCCGCCGCGGACGTCGCCCATGCCGCGGATCTCATCGCCGAGATCCCCGACCTCTGCGAGTCGCCGCGCCGGCAGCAGCAGATGATCGGCGGCGGCGATGAGGTCGTCGAGTCGCCAGAGCAGCCCGCACTGTCGCCAGGCGCGCACGGGATGCTCGACCGGCAGGCCGTCCGGAGTCACGATCGTCGCGGGCTCCCGGCGCTGCAGCCGATGTCCGACGATGCCGCGTACCCGGGGCTCGCGCGCGGGACGGTGCGTGCTGACGTGGATCCGCAGCCGGTGCGGGTACTCGGGAAGTGCGACACCGAGCAGCGCGAGCGCGGTCTCGTGCGAGAAGAACTGGTCGTCGTGCAGGCGCGGAAGGTAGTCCCGGCACCGGTCGCGGTACTCGCATTCGGAGCCGAGGTCGCGGAGCCGGCGCGTACCGGGGAAAGGCGCCTCGAGATCGGATCCGCGCAGGCGACCGCGCGCGACGCCGAGCGCTCTGGCCTCGGCGACGCTGAATCGCGGACCGAGAGACTCCGGCAGAGGATGGCGCATCCACCCAGCGTGGACGGCAGCAGCCCCGCGCAGCGGGCGCGAGACGGGATCGGTGCGGTACCCCTGGCCTCACGCGCCTGTGCGGAACGGACGCGGCTCACCGACCATGTCCCAGTTCTGGCAGCTCCAGGGCCGGTTTCTCAACCAGAGCTGGGACACGGTTCAGCCAGAAGTGGGACACGGCACCACCAGAAGTGGGACACGGTCGGTGAGCGAACAGGAAACCGAGCGGACAGGAAACCGAGCGAACAGGAAACCGAGCGGACAGGAAGCCCGCTCAGGCTCCTGCGGCGCCCAGGCGGTCCAGGATCCAGGCCAGCTCGAAGGCGCGCTCGCGCCAGGAGTTGTACCGGCCGCTCACGCCGCCGTGGCCGGCCACCATCTCGCACTTGAGCAGGACGTCGTCCGCGCCCGCATCGCGCAGGCGGGACACCCACTTGGCGGGCTCCACGTACAGCACGCGCGTGTCGTTGAGCGAGGTGACGGCGAGGATCGACGGGTATGCGACGCCGTCGCGCACGTTCTCGTAGGGCGTGTACGACTTCATGTACGCGTACACCTCGGGGTCGTGCAGCGGGTCGCCCCACTCGTCCCACTCGATCACGGTGAGGGGGAGGGATGGATCCAGGATCGTCGTCAGCGCGTCCACGAAGGGCACGGAGGCGAGGATGCCGCGGAACAGCTCGGGGGCGAGATTCGCGACGGCACCCATCAGCAGGCCTCCGGCGCTGCCGCCCTCGGCGACCATCCGGTCCGGGCTGGTGACGCCGGCGTCCACCAGGTGACGCGCGCACGCGACGAAGTCGGTGAAGGAGTTCGTCTTCTGCCCGAGCTTGCCGTCCTCGTACCACTGCCGGCCCATCTCGCCGCCGCCGCGCACGTGCGCGACCGCGAACACCACGCCGCGGTCCAGTGCCGACAGGCGCATGACCGAGAAGCCCGGGTCGATCGAGTGCTCGTAGGATCCATAGCCGTACAGGTGCACGGCGCGGGGCTCCGCGCCCGGCTCCCCGAAGGACTGCTTCCACACCAGCGAGACGGGGATGCGGGTGCCGTCGGGGGCGACCGCCCAGTCGCGGCGCTGCCCGTAGTCGGCCGGGTCGTAGCCGCCGAGCACCGGCTGGCGCTTGCGCAGGTGCAGCGTGCGCGTCGCGAGCTCCAGGTCGTAGACGGTCGACGGCGTTACGAACGAGCCGTAGCCCAGCCGCAGGAACGGCGCCGCCCACTCGGGGTTGCCGCCGAAGCCCGCCGAGTACAGCGGCTCATCGAAGCCGAGCTCGTCCAGGGCTCCTGTGGCCGGATCCATCAGCGCGATGCGCTCGAGCCCCTCGAACCGGTACGCGACGACCGTCGTGTCGCGGAACGCATCCACGTCCAGCAGGCGGCGTCCCGGCGTGTAAGGGAGGATCGTGCGGCGCGCGCCCTGGGGGGCGGTCGCGGAGACCGCGACGAGCTCGAAGTCCAGCGCCTCGTCGTTGTGCAGGATGAGCAGCTCGTCGCGGCCGTCCACCACGGCGTGCTCGACCGAGTACTCGACGCCCTCGCGTCGCGGCCACACCACGCGCGGGGGAGCGGTGAGGTCGTCGAGGTCGACGAGGTGCTCCTCGCTCGTGATGCTGGATCCGACACCGATCACCAGGTAGCGGCGGCTGCGGGTGATCCCCGCGCCGAGCCAGAACCGCTCGTCCGGCTCATGGAACAGCTGCACGTCGTCGGACACCGGCGTGCCGATCCGGTGCAGCCAGAGCGTGTCGGGGCGCCACGACTCGTCGACGGTCGTGTAGATCACCGCGGCGCCGTCCGGCGTGAAGAACGCTCCGGACGTGCCGGGGATCTCGTCGGGCAGCGTCTCGCCCGTCTGCAGATCGCGCACATGCACGGTGTACCGCTCGTCGCCCTCGAAATCGGTCGACCAGAGCAGGCGGGTGGCGTCATCCGAGACGCCGAACGCGCCCATCGCGAAGAACTCGTGCCCCTCGGCCTCGACATTGCCGTCGAGCAGGATCTGCTCGCCGGGCACCGGGACCGCGGGATCCAGCACGGGCGGCGTCCAGTCGTCGGCGGAGGCGACCGCCGCGCGGCACTGCAAGCCGTACTGGCTGCCCTCGACCGTGCGGCCGTAGTACCACCAGTCCCCGCGGCGCGTCGGCACCGACAGGTCGGACTCCTGCACGCGTCCCTTGATCTCCTGGAACAGGGCCTCCCGGAGGGGCTCGAGGTGCGCGAGACGGGCATCCGTGTACGCGTTCTCCGCCTCGAGGTGCGCGATCACCTCGGGATCCTCCTTGACGCGCAGCCAGTCGTAGGGATCGTCGAAGACGTCGCCGTGGTGGGTGCGGAGGAGCGAGCGGCGGGCCGCGCGCGGAGGAACGGGAGAGGGAGCGGGAGCGGTCTCGGAGACGGAGGTCACGGATCAACGCTAGTCGAGGCCGCGCAGGCGCGGGCCGGTGCCGGTCGCGGGGGCGTCGAGTTGACCGTCCTGGGCCGGGGTGGGAGGATGCAACCGGCCCGTTAACGGATGCTGAATCCTCGGTGAACTCTTCGTTCGTCACTTCCCTCCACTTCACGAAAGCGAACGGTGGAAACCGCAGCCCTCATCGTCGTGCTGGTGATCCTGCTGGCACTCTTCTTCGACTTCACCAACGGGTTCCATGACACGGCGAACGCCATGGCGACCCCGATCGCGACCGGCGCGCTCAAACCGCGGACCGCGGTGATGCTCGCCGCGGGACTGAACCTCGTGGGGGCGTTCCTGTCCACCGAGGTCGCCGCGACGGTCTCCGGCGGGATCATCCAGGAGGATTCCACCACCGCGCATCTCATGCCGTCGCTCATCTTCGCGGGCCTCATCGGGGCGATCACCTGGAACATGCTGACCTGGCTGCTCGGACTGCCGTCCAGTTCCTCGCACGCGCTCTTCGGTGGGCTCATCGGCGCCACGCTGGTCGGCGTCGGGCTCAGCGGCATCAACTTCGGCGTCGTGCTGTCCAAGGTCGTGCTCCCGGCGCTCATCGCGCCCCTCACGGCCGGCCTGATCGCCTATCTCGCCACCAAGCTCGCGTACCTCACCACGCGCCGCTACGACGGCAAGCCCGACGGCCGGAGCGGCTTCCGCTGGGGACAGATCTTCACGTCCTCGCTCGTCGCACTCGCGCACGGCACGAATGACGCCCAGAAGACCATGGGCGTGATCACGCTCGCGCTGATCTCGGTCGGCTGGCAGGCGCAGGGCGACCACCAGCCGCACATCTACGTGATCGTCGCGTGCGCGTTCACGATCGCGCTGGGCACCTACCTGGGCGGCTGGCGCATCATCCGCACCCTCGGCAAGGGCCTCACCGACGTCAAGCCCGCACAGGGCTTCGCGGCGGAGACCTCCACCGCCGCGACCATCCTCGCCTCCAGCGCCCTCGGCTTCGCGCTGTCCACCACGCAGGTGGCGTCCGGATCCGTGATCGGATCCGGGCTGGGCCGACGGGGCTCGGCCGTGCGCTGGCGCACCGCCGGCCGCATCGCGATCGGCTGGGTGCTCACGCTTCCGGCGGCCGGTCTCGTCGGGGCCGTCGCCGCGTTCATCGTCGTGATCGGCGGCGGATGGGGCGTGCTGATCGACGCGATCCTCGCGCTCGCCGTCATCATCGCCCTGTTCCTGCGCTCGCGTCGCAACGCCGTCACGGCCAACAACGCCTTCAGCGAGGTCGCCGACTCCGGACGCGCCATTGAGGTGCCGGAGGAGCCGCCGCTCACCCCGCGGCAGGCCAGGGCGCAACGCGCCCGGGACCGTGCGAAGGCCAAGGAGAAGGGGGCGGGACGATGACCGTCGTCATCAACTGGGAGGCGTTCTTCCAGGTGCTCGGCGCCGCGCTGGTCGGCACCCTCCTCGTCGTGGGCTTCTACGCGCTCGGACTGCGGTTGCTCGTCCGCGCGGGAAGGGTTCCCGTGGTCACGCCCGCCGAGTTCACCGACGCGATCACCGTGATCAGCGAGAAGGAGGCCAGGCGCGCGGCGAAGGCCGCGGCGAAGGCCGCCCGCAAGAGTCCGCTCACCGACGGGCAGAAGGTGCTCGCCCAGATCGCGGCCTACGCGTGCTTCGCGGTCTGCGCCGCGGCGGTGGTGGCAGGCATCCTGCTCATCGTGGTGAAGTAGCGAACCGGGCACGCACGCGGCGCCGTCCGGGAAGGCCGTCGGCGACGCTAGCCTGAGGACCATGACTGTGCAGTTCGGCCGCTACGCCCCGCCCACGCACACCCTGGTCCACGTGAGCGACCCGCACCTGCTGGCCGGGGGAGCAGCCCTCGGCGGTCGCTTCGACGTGGACGCCACTCTGGCGCGCACGCTCGCCGCGATCGAGAGCGCGACGGACCGGCCGGACGCGATCGTCGTCACGGGCGACCTCGCCGACCTCGGCGAGCCCGATGCATACCGGCGCCTGCGCTCGGTCGTGGAGCCCGTGTCCGAGCGGCTCGGGACACCCGTGATCTGGGTCGCCGGCAACCACGACGAGCGCCCCGCGATGCGCGAGCACCTGCTCGACGCGCCGCCCGCCGAGGATCCGATCACGGGCGTCTGGGATCTGAACGGACTGCGCGTGATCGCGTTGGATTCCACGGTCCCCGGCTGGCACCACGGCGACATCGACGCGGAGCAGCTGTCCTGGCTGTCCGATCAGCTGCGCACGCCCGCGTCGCACGGAACCCTGCTTGCGATGCACCACCCGCCCGTGCCCAGCCACATCCCGTTCTTCGACATCCTCGAGCTGCGTCATCAGGACGAGCTGGCCGAGGTGCTGCGCGGATCCGACGTCCGTGGAATCCTTGCGGGGCACCTGCACTACTCGCTGCACGCCACGTTCGCCGGCGTCCCGGTCAGCGTCGCGAGCGCCACCTGCTACACGATGGACGTCGCGCGCCCCGCGGACGAGGTGAACGGCATGGACGCGGCGCAGTCGTTCCAGCTCGTGCACGTGCGGCCGGAGACCATCACGCACACCGTGGTCCCCGTGGTCGAGGCGACGCCGGTCGACACGTTCGGCCCGGAGTGGGTGGAGCGGATGGCCCGGCTCACGCCCGAGCAGCGGCTGGAGGCGTTCTCGCGCAAGCCGGGGCGGTGATCCGGGACGGGTAGGATGGGAGCATCCCCCTTCCCTGTTCGCCATCACCCACGAGGATGTGTCCATGGCCGCCGTTGCGCCTGCCACCCGTACCGAAACCGACTCCCTGGGAAGCAAGGAGATCCCTGCCGACGCGTATTGGGGGATCCACACGCTTCGCGCCGCCGAGAACTTCCCGATCACGAAGCGTCCGATCTCCGTCTACCCGGAGCTGATCGAGGCGCTCGCGATGGTCAAGCAGGCCAGCGCACGCGCGAACAAGGAGATCGGCGCCCTCGACGCCGAGAAGGCCGACCTCATCGACGCCGCCGCGCAGAAGGTCATCAACGGCGAGTTCCACGACCAGTTCATCGTCGGCGTCATCCAGGGCGGGGCCGGCACCTCGACCAACATGAACGCGAACGAGGTCATCACCAACATCGCGCTCGAGATGGCGGGCCGCGAGAAGGGGGACTACGCCTTCCTCTCGCCGATCGACCACACCAACCGCAGCCAGTCCACGAACGACGTCTACCCGACGGCGATCAAGATCGGCCTGTCGCTCAACCTGCGCTCTCTGCTCGACGAGCTCGACCTGCTGCGCGTGGCGTTCCTCAACAAGGCGCGCGAGTTCCACGACGTGCTCAAGGTCGGCCGCACGCAGCTGCAGGACGCGGTGCCGATGACCCTCGGCCAGGAGTTCCACGGCTTCGCCTCGACGCTCGGCTACGACCACACGCGGCTCACCGAGAACGCCTGGCTCATGTACGAGATCAACATGGGCGCGACCGCCATCGGCACGGGCATCACGACCCACCCGGCCTACGCCCCGGCCGTGCTGAAGCACCTGCGCGAGATCTCGGGTCTGGATCTCGCTACCGCGAGCGACCTCGTCGAGGCGACCAGCGACACCGGATCCTTCATGTCCTTCTCCTCGTCGCTCAAGCGCAACGCGATGAAGCTCTCCAAGATCTGCAACGACCTGCGTCTGCTCTCCTCCGGCCCGCAGGCCGGTCTCGGCGAGATCAACCTGCCGGCGATGCAGGCCGGTTCCAGCATCATGCCGGGCAAGGTCAACCCCGTGATCCCCGAGGTCGTGAACCAGGTGGCGTTCGCCGTCGCGGGATCCGACATGACGGTGACGATGGCCGCCGAGGCCGGTCAGCTGCAGCTGAACGCCTTCGAGCCCGTCATCGCGCACTCGATCTTCCAGTCCATCACCTGGATGCGTCAGGCGATGTGGACGCTGCGCGTGAACTGCGTCGACGGCATCACGGCCAACCGTGACCGCCTGGGCGCGATGGTCGGATCCTCGGTCGGCGTCATCACGGCGCTCACCCCGTTCATCGGCTACTCGGCCTCGGCCGCGCTCGCCAAGACCGCGCTGCTGACCAACCGCAACGTCGCCGACCTCGTGGTCGAGGCGGGGCTCATGTCCCGCGAAGAGGTCGCCAAGCAGCTGTCGCCGGCGCGCCTGTCGGGACTGGAGACGATCACCGCGGCGATCCCCGTGATCCCGTCGAAGGACGTCGACGCCGGCGCCTGATCCGCGCCACGCACGACGGCCCGTCGCTCTCCGGAGCGGCGGGCCGTCCGTCGTTCCTGGAGACACCTCTTGCGCCGCATCGATCTATGCGCTTAGATCAACGAAGAGCACGAATCTATGCGCTTAGATCTGGCGACAGGACTCTTCAAGGAGGAAGACGTGAAAAGCAGGACAGCTCTGGCCGGCATCGCCGCTCTCGCCGCGATCGGCCTGGTACTCACGGGATGCGGACGGGCGGACGGGGGTTCCTCGGCGCCCGCAGCCTCCGCGGTGCAGCTCGACGACGCACCGGCCACCGGAACGATCACGATGTGGGCGATGGGCGCGGAGGGGGAGGCTCTGCCGGACTTCGTCAAGGCCTTCGAGAAGGCGAACCCCGGGGTCACCGTCAAGGTCACCGCGATCCCGTGGGACGCCGCGCACAACAAGATCCAGACGGCGATCGCGGGCGGCAATACCCCGGACATCGCCATGATGGGCACCACCTGGATGGCCGACTTCGGCGACGCCTTCGGAAGCGTCCCCTCCGGGATCGACACCTCCGGCTTCTTCGACGGGGCGGTGAGCTCGACCAAGGTCGGCGACCGCGCCGCAGGGGTGCCCTGGTACGTCGACACCCGGGTGCTCTACTACCGCACCGACATCGCCGCCAAGGCGGGGTGGACCGCGGCGCCGAAGTCCTGGGACGAGCTGCAGCAGATGGCCGCGGACATGCAGTCCAAGGGTGGGGCGAACTGGGGCATCCGCATGCCGGCCGGGAACGACTCGTTCCAGGGGGCGCTGTGGATGCCGTGGTCGGCGGGCGCCGAGGTCACCGCCGGCAAGAAGTGGACGCTCGACACCCCCGAGATGACCAGGGGGATCGAGTACTACAAGAGCTTCTTCGACAAGAAGCTCTCCGATCCGAACGTCGACACCTCGCCGGGGGCCGTCGAGTCTGAGTTCGTCGCCGGCACGACGCCCATGGTCGTGGAGGGCCCCTTCCTGCGCGGGCAGCTGGCTTCCGTCGGCGGCGCCGACTTCGCGAGCAAGTACGCCACGGCCGTCCTTCCCGCGGACAAGGGATCGGTCTCGTTCAGCGGCGGCGCGAACCTCGTCGTGTTCAACGGCAGCAAGAATGCGGCCTCGGCGTGGAAGCTCGCGCGCTGGCTGTCCCAGCCCGAGGTCCAGTCCGAGTTCTACACCGCGACGGGGGATCTGCCCGCGGCCAAAGCCGCCTGGCAGGAGAAGGCCGTCTCCTCGGACACGAACCTCAAGACCTTCGGCACGCAGCTGGAGACCGCGAAGGCCCCGCCCGTCTCGACGTCCTGGGTGCAGGTGGCGGCGAAGGGAGACCAGGCGCTCGAGTCGATCCGTCGCGGCGGAACCTCGGTCGCGGACGCCCTGAAGGCCCTGCAAGCCGACGCCGACACGATCGGGCTGAAGTGAGATGACGGCCACCCTCCTGCCCGCCGCCGGAGTCCGCACGGGCTCCGGCGGCGGGAACGGCCGGCGCGGCGCCGACACATTCGCCGCCGCCCGTCGCCGGCGCGCCCTCATCGCGTGGGGATTCGCACTGCCCTTCGTGCTCGTCTTCGCGGTGTTCATGGTCGTGCCGATCGTGGGCTCGTTCGCGATGTCGTTCACCGATTTCACCGCCCGCGACATCACCTCGCCGTTCGCCGTCGATGCGGTCGGCATCCAGCAGTACGTCACGCTGTTCAGCGATCCCCGGTTCCTCACCTCCCTCGGCGTCACGGGCGTCTTCGTCGTGGTCGGGATCCCGGTGACCATGATCGTCGCGCTGGCGCTCGCGCTCGCGCTGAACAGCGGCAAGGGGCGGCTGGTGTCGTTCTTCCGGGTCGGGTTCTACGCGCCGGTCGTCACCAGCATCGTCGCGGTCGCCGTGGTCTGGCGCTACATCCTGCAGCCGGACGGCCTGCTCAACACGGCGCTCGCCGCGATCGGCGTCCACGGCCCCAATTGGCTGAACGATCCCGCCTTCGCGCTCCCCTCGCTGATCCTGATGGCGGTGTGGCGCAATGTGGGGACGCTCATGGTGATCTTCCTCGCGGGCCTGCAGGCGGTTCCGGAGGACGTCACCGAGGCGGCGATCATGGACGGCGCCTCTCCCTGGCGGCGGCTCGTCTCCGTCACCCTGCCGCTGCTGCGGCCCACGCTGCTCCTCGGCGCCGTGCTCATCTCGGTCGGCTATCTGCAGTTCTTCGAGGAGGCGTTCGTGATGACCAAGGGCGGGCCGCTCGACTCGACGCTGTCGGTCGCCTTCTACACCTATCAGCAGTTCGGCTTCGGCGAGTACGGGCTCGCGTCCGCGGCCAGCTATGTGCTGTTCCTGGTCATCGCACTCGTGAGCCTGCTGCAGTTCCGGCTGCTGCGATCGAAGGACTGACGCCATGACCCTCACACGCTCTGCGCCCCGGACCCGCAGCACCCGCGCGCGACGGCTCAGCGGGAGGGCGACCTCCTATACCGTCCTCACGATCGGCCTGGTGATCTGGCTCATCCCGTTCGTCTGGATGGTCCTCGGATCCGTCAAGACGCAGGGGGAGATCCTGCGCCGGCCGCCGACCTGGTGGCCCGAGGCGCCGACCGCGGCGAACTACGCGCAGTGGTTCGGCCCGCTCGACTTCTGGCACTTCTTCGGCAACAGCCTGGTCGTCGCGCTCGTCACGGTGCTCGGCAACCTCGTGTTCTGCTCGATGGTCGGCTATGCGCTCGCCAAGATGGAGTTCCCGGGCAAGCGCGTGCTGTTCGGCGCCGTCATGATCACGCTCATGGTCCCCGGAGTGGTCACCTTCGTGCCCCTGTTCGTGATGGTCTCGAAGCTCGGACTGGTGAACAGCTATCCGGCCCTGATCCTCCCATTCGTCACGGCGCCCCTCGGCGTGTTCCTCATGCGCCAGTTCATGACCGGCATCCCGGACGCGCTTCTCGAGGCCGCCCGCCTGGACGGCGCCGGGGAGTGGCGGATCTTCCGCGGCGTCGTGATGCCGCTGTGCGGGCCGCCCCTGGCCACGCTCGGGATCCTCACCTTCCTCGGCTCCTGGAACAACTTCCTGTGGCCGCTCGTCGCGGCGCAGACCGAGGACATGTACACCCTGCCCGTCGCCCTGTCGCTCTACTCCACGGGGCAGAACGCGACCGATTACGGCCTGCTGCTCGCGGGATCCGTGCTCGTGATCGCTCCGATCCTGCTGCTGTTCGTGTTCCTGCAGCGGTGGTTCATCCGGGGCGTCGCCACGACAGGCCTGAAATGACCGCAACGACGAGGAGAGACACACGGATGAGAGCCGAAGACCGCACCACGGAGGAGGGCGTGCGATTCCGCGACCTCAACGGCAACGGGATCATGGATCCTTACGAGGACCCACGTCTCGGCGCGGAGGAGCGCGTCGACGACCTGCTCGCCCGCCTTTCGATCGAGGAGAAGGCGGGGCTGCTCTTCCACACGGTCATCGAGATCGGCGAGGGGGGAGAGCTGCGCGAGGAGCCGGGGGCCATCTCGAAGTCACCGACCTCGCAGGTCGTCCGGGACAAGCACCTCACCCATTTCAACGTGCACGGCATGCGGACGGCACGCGAGGGGGCGCGCTGGAGCAACCTGCTCCAGGAACTCGCCGCGGGCGCCCCGCACGGCATCCCCGTGACGATCAGCACGGATCCGCGGCACGCCTTCGTGGAGAACTCCGGGGTCGCGTTCGCGGCAGGCCCGTTCTCGCAGTGGCCGGAGCCTCTGGGGCTCGCGGCCCTCGACGACGTCGAACAGGTGCGGCGGTTCGCCCGGATCGCGGGGCGCGAGTACCGGGCGGTCGGCATCCGGATGGCGCTGCACCCCCAGGTGGATCTGCCGACCGAGGCGCGCTGGGGGCGCCAGGCGCAGACCCTCGGCTACGACGCCGACCGCGTGACCGCGATGACCGGGGCGTATCTCGAAGGCTTCCAGGGGGCGGAGCTCGGCCCCGAGAGCGTCGCGTGCATCACCAAGCACTTCCCTGGTGGCGGGCCGCAGCTCGACGGCGAGGACGCACACTTCCCCTATGGTCGCGAGCAGGTCTACCCCGGAGGGCGCTTCGAGGAGCACCTGCGGCCGTTCGTCGAGGCGATCCGCCGGAAGACCGCGGGGATCATGCCGTACTACGGCATGCCGGTGGGACTGGTCCGTCACGGGGAGCCGATCGAGGAGGTCGGGTTCAGCTACAGCCGGCAGATCGTCACGGGGCTGCTGCGCGAGGAGCTCGGCTACGACGGGGTCGTGCTGAGCGACTGGGAGCTCATCAACGACAACCACGTCGGGGACCAGGTGCTGCCGGCACGAGCCTGGGGCGTGGAGGAGCTCACGCCGCGGGAGCGGATGCTCCGCCTGCTCGGCGCGGGCGTCGATCAGTTCGGCGGGGAGGAGTGCGTCGAGCTGCTCCTGGATCTCGTCGCGGAGGGCGAGGTGCCGGAGGAGCGGATCGACGAGTCGGCGCGGCGCATCCTGCGGGTGAAGTTCCTGCTCGGGCTCTTCGACGATCCGTACGTGGACGAGGATGAGGCCGAGCGGATCGTGGGAGCGGCGGAGTTCCGGGCGGAGGGGGAGCGCGCCCAGGCCGCCTCAGTGACGGTGCTGCAGAACCGCGACCGGACGCTGCCGCTGTTCCAGGGCCAGCGGCCGAGGGTCTACGCCGAGGGCGTCGCGGCGGAGGCGCTCGCCGCCTACGCCGCGGCCGCGGCCGCGCCCGAGGACGCGGACGTCGCGCTCGTCCGGATCGGGGCCCCGTTCGAGCCCAGGGACGATCTCTTCCTCGAGGCATGGTTCCACCAGGGCTCGCTCGACTTCCCCCCGGGGCTCGTCGCACGGCTGCGCCGGGTGGCCGCGCACTGTCCGCTCGTGATCGTCGTGAACCTCGATCGTCCGGCGATCCTCACCCCCTTCGTCCCGTTCGCCGCCGCGATCGCCGTGGAGTATGGGAGCTCCGACACCGCGGTGCTCGCGGCGCTGTCCGGGCGGATCCCGCCGCGCGGGGTGCTCCCCGTCGACATCCCCCGGTCGATGGACGCGGTACGGGCCGCCTTCGCGGACGTTCCGGACGGAACCGAGGATCCGGTGTTCCGACGCGGCACCGGGCTGACGATCGGCTGAGCGCGCGCTCAGTAGAATCGCTCCGAAAGCGAGGTGCTCATGGCGTCGAGCCGCCCCACCGTCTACGACGTGGCGCAACGCGCCGGTGTGTCGATCGCCACGGTCTCGTTCGCGTTCCGCCGGCCGGAGCGCGTCCGAGAGGACACCCGCCGTGTGGTGCTGGAAGCGGCGAGGGAGATCGGGTACGTGCCGAGCGGATCCGCCCGGAGCCTCGCGCGCGGACGCACCGGGGTGCTCGGCCTGCACCTCTTCGACATGCTCCTCGACGAGGAGCCCGAGGCGTCGCCGTCGGCCCGCGGGGGAGCGCGGGTCGACCTGGACGAGCTCGACCTGGATGCCGAGACCGTGACCTGGGACGCCGCGGCGGACGAGCGTGAGAGTGATCCGCGCACGTTCCCCCTTTACGTCGACGAGGTGCAGCGCGGCTTCGTGCTGGAATGCAAGCGCAACGGCACCGCGGTCCTGCTCAGCAGCGGCGGCGTGGGCGTCTCCGACCTCGCCGACACGGCGGGACGGGTCGACGGCCTCGCGATCCTGCCCGGGCGCTCCACCACCGCGGCGATCGAAGCCGTGGCCGCGCGCGTGCCGGTGGTGCAGCTGAGCAAACGTGCAGGGATCGGGCATCGCGTCACCGTGGACAACTCCGGGGGCATGGGGACGATCGTGCGCCACCTGCACGAGACGCACGGCACCCGGACGTTCGGCTGGGTGGGGGCGATCGGGGAGGACGACCTCGACGAGCGGCGCGAGGGGTTCCTCTCCGCCGTCGCGGAGCTCCCCGGCGCGCGCGGAGAGACCCTCGACGACACCGACCTTGAACGGACACCGGCCTATCCGGTGCTGCGCGCGCGCGCCGCCGCCGGAACCCTGCCGGATGCCCTGGTGTGCGGCAGCGATCAGACGGCGCTGCGCGTGATGGACGTCCTCCGCGGGGAAGGGGTGCGCGTTCCCGCGGACGTCCTGGTGACCGGTTTCGACGGCATCCTCGCGGGCAGGATGTCCGCGCCGACCCTCACCACGGTGCGTCAGCCGATGGAGCTGATGGGACGCATCGCCGCCCACCTGCTGCTGACGGATCCCGGCGACGGGAGCATGCCGTCGCGCACGGTGCGACTGGCGACGGAGCTCCGCGTCGGAGGCAGCTGCGGTTGCTGAGCCGACGATGGCCCCGACGCGGGGCGATCGTCAGTCCAGGATCCGGCAGTGCGTCGTGAGCTCGCCGATCCCGTCGATGCCGACCGTGACCGTGGATCGGTCGCGCAGGAAGATCTGCGGATCGCGGGAGTAGCCGGCGCCGCCCGGGCTTCCCGTGGAGATCAGCGTTCCCGGGCGCAGCGTGAGCGAGCGCGAGAGGTGGGAGATGAGCGCCGACACCGGCCGCACCATCTGCCCGGTCGAGGCGTCCTGCACCATGTGGCCGTCGACGACGGTCCAGATGTGCAGGTCCTGCGGATCCGCGATCTCGTCCGCAGTCACGACCACCGGGCCGGTGGGGGAGAAGCCGTCGAAGGACTTGCAGCGCGACCACTGCGCCTCGGCGAACTGGATGTCGCGGGCGGTGATGTCGTTGACCACGGTGTAGCCCCAGACGTGGTCCAGGGCGTCCTCGGCGGAGACGTCCTTCGCGGCGGCGCCGATGATGACGCCGAGCTCGGCCTCGTAGTCCACGGACTCCGACAGCGCGCGCGGCCAGGACGTGGTCTGCCCGTGTCCGGTCAGGGAATTGGGCCACAGCGTGAAGACCGTGGGGGCGGTGTCGGTCTTGAGCCCGAGCTCGCTCGAATGCGCGGCGTAGTTCAGACCCACCGCCAGCACGACCGGAGGGGCGAGCACGGCGGCGCTGTACGCGAAGCCGTCGAGCGCGTGCACGGGAGCATCGCCGCGGGAGTGCGCGTCGCGGACGGCGTCGAGAAGGACGTCGCCGCCTTCGATGAGCTGCTGGAGGGTGGCAGGGGCCGGATCCACGAGATCGGCGACGAGCGTCGCGCCGGAGCCGTCGATGACGGCGAGCGCGGGAGTGTCGGATTCGGGACGGCGCAGATGAGCGAACCGCATGCCTACCACGCTACCGGGCGCACCTGCTGCCCAGCCGCGGACAGCCTCTAGGCTTTGGGCATGAGCTTTGGAGGACACGGCGATCCCGCCGAGCAGCGCCCGGCCTCTCGCGCGCCGCATCCCGCGCCGTCTCCGTATCAGCCGCCCGCGGCCGCGCAGCCTTCGTACGGGCAGGCCCAGTACCCGCAGCCCCAATACGGGCAGCCCCAGTACGCACAGCCCCAGTACGCACAGCAGCCGCAGTACGTCCAGCCGCAGAGCTACCCGCAGACGGCCTCGACGCCGATCGCGCCGGTCTACGGCTCGGTGCTCGCGCAGCGTCCCGAGCACCACGGCGCCGTCGCCTATGACGCGTACACGCCTCCTGCCCCCGTGCAGGCGGTGCCGGCCCTGCCCGTTCCTTCTGCGAAGGGACGGCACGCCTCGGTGTGGGCGTTCGGCGCGCTCGGATTCGTGCTGCTCGGCCTCATCGCCTACTTCGTGTGGGCGCTCGGACCCGCCGCGTCCATGATCGGCATGGTGCTCGCGCTGGTCCCCCTGACGATCGTGTTCTTCGGCGTCTTCTTCATCGACCGCTGGGAGCCGGAGCCGAAGTCCCTGGTCGCCTTCGCGATCGCGTGGGGCGCGATCGCATCCGTCGGGCTCGCGCTCGTGGTCGACCTGCTGCTGACGCTGCTGCTCGGGCAGCGCAACGACGATCTGACCGCCGTGCTCCAGGCGCCCCTGGTCGAGGAGACGGCCAAGGGCCTCGGGGTCTTCCTGATCTTCCTGATGGCGCGTCGCAGCTTCGACGGCCCGATCGACGGCGTCGTCTACGGCGCGCTGGTCGGCGCGGGCTTCGCCTTCACCGAGAACATCCAGTACTTCGCGGTCAGTCTCATCGAGGGCGGGGCGCCCGATCTGACCGTCACGTTCGTGCTGCGCGGGCTCATGTCGCCCTTCGCCCACGCGATGTTCACCTCCGTGACCGGCTTCGCGATCGGGCTCGCGGCGCGTCGCGGCGCCTCCGCAGCCCGTGCGCTGGGCTTCGGCGCGGTGGGACTCCTCGGCGCGATGGCGCTGCACGCGCTGTGGAACGGATCCTCGATGATCGGCAACTTCTTCGTGCTGTACATCGTGCTGCAGGTGCCGCTGTTCGTCGGCTTCATCGTGGTCATCATCCTGTTGCGCAAGGAGGAGGCCCGGCTCACCTACGCCAGGCTCAGCGACTACGCGACGGCCGGCTGGTTCACACCGCAGGAGGTGTCGATGCTCGCGACTCCCGCGGGGCGCCGCGTCGGCCTGCGCTGGGCATCGGGGCTGCGCGGCGACCGCCGCCCGATCATGCGCCGGTTCATCAAGGACGCGACGACGCTCGCATCCGTGCGCCAGCGCATCATCACCGGACGGGATCCGCTCGCGACGCAGGACGAGCAGGTCCTGCTGCAGCGCACCCACGCGGCGCGCGACGAGCTGCTCTCGATCTGAGGCCGGAGGTCTCGACGCGCACCGCGTCGCGGCCCTGAACCTTCGCACCACAAGACTCAGCGCCCGGTGCTGCGGCGATGCCTGCAAGTCCTCCGGGCGCTGAGTTGATCTGAAAACAGGTTGCACCCGTCGCGCGGTGATGTCAAGGATCGAGCGCGGCGCAACTTCGTCTCCCCGGCCGCCGCCGCGGAGGCTGTTCGCCGTCGGCGCAGTGCCCCGCGTTGACCGGGTCGGACCGCGTCGGGTTGGATGGAGGCATGACTGAGCGCACCAAGCCCGAGTTCGACGCCCCCACCGGACCCGCCCCCACGGAGCTCGTGATCCGCGACATCATCGAGGGAACCGGTGACGAGGCGAAGCCCGGCGACACCGTGACCGTGCACTACGCCGGTGTCGAGCACGACTCCGGCGAGGAGTTCGACTCCTCCTGGCGTCGCGGGGAGACCATCCAGTTCCCGCTGCGCGGCCTGATCCAGGGCTGGCAGGAGGGCATCCCCGGCATGAAGGTGGGTGGACGCCGCGAACTGGTGATCCCGCCGCACCTCGCCTACGGACCCGCCGGATCCGGGCACTTCCTCGGAGGCAAGACCCTCATCTTCATCATCGACCTCGTCGCCGTCGGCTGACGATCGTGCATCGCGAAGGCCCCGTCTCCGGACGGGGCCTTCGTCGTGCCGGAGGGGATCTCGGAAAAAGTTCGCCGAATCGGGAATGCATTCAAGTGAATGTAAGTTGGACCCTGATGTCACCGCATCGGCGGCGACCGCAGACCTTCCGACGAGGAGCACCCATGAGCATCGACATCCCCGGCTACCGCAGCGGCACCTGGACCCTGGACCCCGCCCACAGCGAGGTCACCTTCAGCGTCCGTCACATGATGATCTCGAAGGTGCGCGGCACCTTCGGTGTCAAGAGCGCGACCCTGATCGCCCCGGAGAACCCGCTCGAGGCGCGCGTCGAGGCGAGCGTCGACGTCACCTCGCTCGACACCGGCGACGCCGGCCGCAACGGCCACCTGATGTCGGCCGACTTCTTCGACGTCGAGAAGTACCCGACCATGGACTTCGCCTCGACCGGCGCCCGCGTCGAGGGCGGCGACCTGTTCGTCGACGGCGACCTCACGATCCACGGCGTCACCAAGCCGGTGACCTTCGAACTGGACTTCGGCGGCTTCGGCTCCGACCCCTACGGCAACTACAAGGCCGGCGCCTCCGCGAAGGCCGTCATCAACCGCGAGGACTTCGGCCTCACTTGGAACGCCGCGCTGGAGACCGGTGGCGTGCTCGTCGGCAAGGACGTCACGATCACGCTCGACCTGCAGGGCGCTCTGCAGGCGTAACCCACGCATCGTCCCTGGAGGGCGGGTGTCGCGCGCAGCGACCCCGCCCTCTCGTCGTCGAAAGGCCGTCAGCGCGACGGCTGATCGAGAAGCCGGGATCCGACCGCGCGCAACGACACCGCGGCCCAGGTGCGGAACGGGCGCCAAGCCTCGGCGATCCGCTCCAGCTCGGCGTCGTCGGGAGCGTGATCGAGGCCGTAGAGGGCCTGCACGGCGGCGCGCGTATGGTCCTCCTGCGTCGAAAGCACGTCGGCGAGCCCGCAGGCCCTGATGACGATGAGCGCGCTGTAGAAGGGGCCGATGCCGGGTAGGCGCTGGACGTCGAGCATGGCCTCGGCGGGTGTCATCGCGGCCAGCCGCCCGACGTCGAGCTGCCCGTCCAGCGCTGCACGGGCGATCGCGTGCAGCCTCGGGATCCGGTCGGTGGGAAGACCGGGGAGATCCTCGATCCCGAGCAGCTGCTCGGGCAGCGGCAGCGCGGCCTCGGGCCGTCCTGCGAGCGCGAACAGGGCGCCGTGCTGTTCGGACAGGCGCCGGCGCAGGGCGATGCCCTGCCGTCGTGCGCGACGGGCCGACAGCACGGCCCACACCGCCGCCTCGTACGGGCTGTAGAAGTTCGAGGGGCGGAAGCCCGGCGCGGCCGCGTGCACGCGGGCGAGCACCGGATCCGCCGCGCAGATCGCCGCCCAGGCTTCGCCGTCGTGGTCGGCGGAGATCACGCGCGCCACCTGTTCCGCGATCGCGCCGAGATCCCCTTCCCCGTGCACGGCCACGGCGAGCGCGCCGTCGAGCTGTCGTACCTCGACGCCGACCTGGGAATCGAGCGCGTCGGTGCAGAACGCCAGCCGCATGACGCCGTCGAAGGAGGACTCGTCGCGATGGCCGAATCCCATGAGCGCGACCTCTCGAAGGTCGTAGGGCCCGGTGAGGGGCAGCGTCGTGGTGCGGATGGAAGTGCTCATGCCGCCAGTCTGCGCGGGGGCACGGACATTCCCGCGAGTGCGGCACGGCCCGCCGCCGGCGTCACCGGGGCAGGGACAGCGCGGCGATCGCGGCGGGTCCCGCGAACGCATCGATGGCCGCGATCCGCTCGCCGTCGACGTCGAAGGCCATGACCGAGACGGCGCGCGCGCCGACCATGACGACGACGCCGGGGAGACCGTCCACCCGTACAGGGCGGAGCACCGCGTCGGGGATCGCGAACATGAGCGCGCGGCCCGCGACGGCCGCGCCGCCGCGCACGAGCACGGTCGCCGACAATCCCTGCTCGATCCGCAGTTCGACCTCCGGGGAGAGGCGCGACACGAGCCGATCGAAGTCGCCGGATCGGGCGGCCACGAAGAACGCATCCACCATCGGGCGCCGGTCGCGAGCAGTTCCGGCGCCCGCCACATCCGCCGAACGCACCCGCCGGCGCGCGCGGCTGGCGAGCTGTCGCACCGCATCGGGGGAGCGCTCGAGCAGATCGGCGATCTGTTCGAAGGGCACCTCGAAGGAGTCGTGCAGCACGAACGCCACGCGCTCGGCGGGGGACAGGTGCTCGTGCACGACGGCGAGGGCGGCGCCGACGGCTTCGGCCTGCTGGGCCTCCTCGAGGGGATCCGGTGCGCGCACGTCCGCCTCGATGACCGGGCCCGTTCCGTCGTCGTCGAGCGGGATCTCGCCACGGGAGGCGCGGGAGCGCAGCGCATTGAGGCAGGCGCGGGAGGCGATGGTGGTCAGCCAGCCGCCGAAGTTCCGCACGTCGTCCGCGCCGGCCGCGGAGGCCCGCAGCCACACGTCCTGCACGATGTCGTCGGCCTCGGCGGTGGATCCGAGCATGCGCTGCGCGAGCCGGCGCAGCCGCGGTCGCTGCTCCTCGAAGCGCGCGGCGAGAGAATCCTGATCCGCCATGTCACATCTCCTCCGGCCCGCGTGTCATCAGAGTGACCGTCCGGATCGGGCGGCGTCTGACGAGAAGAACGGGAAGAGTCTGACATGACCATCGACCAGACCATCGACACCACGGCCGCCGTCGCGATCAAGGCGCGCATGCCGCACCCCGCGTTCCTGCTGGAGGGTGGCTTCGACGCGCTCTCCGCGCTGAGCGGCGTGGCGGCCTCGACCGATCTGCCGCAGGAGCTGCTGCACCTGGTCCACCTGCGGGCCAGTCAGATCAACGGCTGCAGCTGGTGCACGATCGAGCACTCGAAGGAGATGCGCGCGGACGGGGCGGGCGACGAACGGGTGTTCGGCGTCGCGGCCTGGCGCGAGGCTCCGTTCTTCACCGCGCGGGAGCGGGCGGCGCTCGCGCTCACGGAGGCGCTCACCCGCATCGCGGACCGTCCGGATCCCGTGTCCGACGTGCTCTGGGACGAGGTGTCGGCGCAGTTCGATCGGCGCCAGCTGTCCGCCCTGATCCTCGCGATCAGCGCGATCAATGTGTGGAACCGGATCAACGTCGCGATCCGTCAGCCCGCGGGGCAGCGCTGACGTCCGCCCGGATCCGCGGTCCTGGACAGCGCGTCAGGGCTGCGGATCCGCGGCGTCGTACGCCCGGAATCGCGGGCTGAGCCGCACGAAGACCGCCACGAGGCCGATCACCAGCAGCCCGCCCAGGAGCGGCGGGAACCAGAGGGCGGTGAGGGAGGCCAGCGCGCCGGCGTAGAGGGCGCCGAGACGAGGTCCGCCCGCGACCACGATGATGAACACGCCCTGCAGGCGCCCGCGCATCGTGTCGGGGACCGCGGCCTGCATCATCGTGTTGCGGTAGATCGAGCTGACGTTGTCCGCCGCGCCGGAGAACGCCAGGGCGACGCAGGCCAGCGCGATCAGCAGCACGTTCGGCGAGGATGCCGTGGCGTGTGCGGAGGGGAGCATCGCCCCCACGAGCAGGACCACGCCGAACAGCGCGATCGTCGTGCCATAGGCCTGCACGGCGCGGGCGATGCCGCGGCCGTGCCAGCGGTAGTGCACGATGCGCCCCGAGAACAGGCTCGACAGGAAGGTCCCGACCGCGACGGCCGCCGTCAGCAGGCCCGTCGTGACGGCGCCGCCGCCCAGGATCACGGTGCCGAGGGCGGGGAAGAGCGCGAGGGGCTGACCGAAGGTCATGGCGCAGATGTCGAGGATGTACTGCATCCGGATGTTGCCGGCGCGACGCAGGAAGCGCCATCCGTCGACGAGGGAGGCAAGACCGGGGCGCACGATCTCGCCCTCGGGCAGCAGCTTCGGCAGCGTCCACAGCCCGAGGAACATCGACAACATCAGGATCACGTCGATCGTGTACGTCCAGCCGTAGCCCGTGAGAGCGACGAGGAGACCGGCCAGAGCGGGGCCCGCCATGACCGTCATCCCGAAGGCCACGCCGTTCAGGGCCGAAGCGGGGGCGAGCATGTCGCGGGAGAGCAGCCGGGGGATGATCGCGGTGCGCGTGGCCATCCCGACCGAGTTCGCCGCGGCGATGATCATGCTCAGCGCGTAGAGCCACCAGATGGTCTCCGCGTGGGTCCAGGTCAGGGTCGCGAGCAGCGCCGTCGCGGCGAACGTGATGACGGCGGCGATGAGCGCGACCCGCCGGCGGTCGAAGGCGTCGGCGAGCATCCCGCCGTACAGTCCGGCCAGGATCATCGGCACGAGCCCCGCGACGGCGATCATGGAGACGGCGAAGGTGCTCTGCGTGAGCGCGAACACGTGCAGCATGACGGTCACGACCGTGAGCTGCCCGCCGATGCCGCTGAGGGTGGATCCGATCCACATCCGGGCGAATGCCGGGCTCTGCCGGAACGGGCTCAGGTCGATCAGATGACTCACCCGTCGAGCGTAGCCGCGCTTCGAGGGGCGGGGATCCGGTCCGGCGCGGGGCACGCTCGGGTGCTGATAGACTTGTGCGGTTGCCGTTCGATCGGCCGCGGATAAAGAGAGCCCACGCATTCGGCGTCGGGCACCGCGCAGCAAAGAGGAAGGGGATCACCTATGGCACTGGATGCAGACGTCAAGAAGGCGATCATCGAAGAGTACGCGACGCACCCCGGTGACACCGGATCCCCCGAGGTGCAGGTTGCAATGCTGACGCAGCGCATCAAGGACCTCACCGAGCACCTCAAGGAGCACAAGCACGACCACCACTCGCGTCGTGGCCTGTTCCTGCTCGTCGGTCAGCGCCGTCGTCTGCTCGGCTACCTCCAGGACGTCGACATCGAGCGCTACCGCTCGCTGATCGAGCGTCTCGGGCTCCGCCGCTAAGCAGCCAGCGTTCAATCGCGCAAAACGTTCTTGCGAGGCCCGTCCCACGGTGTGGGGCGGGCCTCGACCTTTGTCCGGGCGTCGCGCGGAGTTCGCGCCCGCAGGCGTCGAGTGCACGGGATCCTGCCGAGCGTACGGCCCGATCGCGTCAAGAGCCCGTCCGCTCGGCAGGATCCCGTGCCGTCGTCGGATCCAGCCCGTCTCGGGGCATTGATCCCGG
The DNA here is from genome assembly GCA_031277885.1 of Microbacterium sp. GTDB lineage: Bacteria > Actinomycetota > Actinomycetes > Actinomycetales > Microbacteriaceae > Microbacterium. The sequence continues at coordinate 44,056 of JAITLM010000093.1, read as the reverse complement.
AGTGACTTTCCTGTAGGAAAGCAGTACGAGCTTTCCTCTAGGAAAGCGAGACCGACGATTCGGGGGGATCGATGGAGCAGCAGTCCATGCGGGGCGCGGAGCCCCTGGAACAGCCGGACGCGGCCACCGCTCAGGCGTATCTCGACGTGCTGCCCGACGTCCGGCGGCGTGCCGAGGGCGTGCTGGATCTGCGCCGGCTCGGGCGCCTGTACGTCGTGGAGGGCGTCGCATCCGCGCTGTATGTCGGCATCTACCTCCTCGCCTGGGGGCTGCATCGGCAGAGTCCCGATCTGCCCATCGCGCCGATGAACATGCTGGCCGTGTTCCTCATCTGGTCGTTCCTCGCGCGCGCCGTCCGGGAAGGCTACGGCGCCCGCCGCGTGCTGCGGGGTGCACGCGCCGTCGCCTATTACGGCCTCGCGGTCGCAGGTGCCGTGCTCGGTCTGGCGCTCGTGCTGATCGATGGGTTCAAGGGCGCCTTCTCGTGGTTCTGGCTTCCCGTGCCCTCGCTGTTCTTCCTCGCCGGAGCGCTGTCGGCCGGGCTGTCGCTGCGGTATGAGGGACGGAACGACCCTCCCCGCACCGCTCCGGCGCATGCGCCGTTCACCCGCACCGCACGGGTCGGGACGCTGGCGGTGGGCGCGTGCCTCGCGATCAGCGTCGCCCTCAGCGGGGCGGCGGCCGTGCCCGGATGGGGATCCGGCGTCAGCTCCTTGGGGATGTGCGCCGTCACGGTCCTCTACCTGGTAGCGCTGCTCACACGGTGGTGCGCGGATCTGGGCGAGATCTGGCGGGCACCGCAGTGGACCATGTTCGGGGTCGGCGCCTCCGCCGCGGCGGCGATGGTGCTCCTCGTGAGCACGCGTCCGGCGATCGCGCCGGCGACCGGCTTCGTTCTCGGGGCCGTGGTCCTGATCCTGGCGGCGATCGTCAGCCGGCTCCCGGGGCGCGGCGATGACTGAGGAGCGCCGTATCGACGAGACGGACGGCGTGCAGGGGCGGGAGGCGGCGCAGGCCGCGCTCGACGCGCTGCCCGGCATCGCGGGGCGCCGCGACGGGGTGATCGACCGCCGCCGGCTGGGCCGGATCCTGTTCTTCGAGGCATTCGTCCCGACGGCCGCCTTCGCCTCCTGGTTCCTCGCGCAGCTGGCTCGGGATCCCTCTGTGAATGCGCGCTCCCTGCCCACACTGGCGCTGCTCGTGGTCATGGTGATGTGGGGCCAGCTCGTGCGCGGGCTCCGCGAGCGGTACGGCGCGGCGCAGGCGCTTCGCGGCGCACCACGTCTCGTGCATCAGGTGCTCACCGGCGCCACGGCCGCGGCGTTCCTGACGGCGCTCGTGATCACGTTCCTGCAGCGGGACGCTTCCGTGCTTCTCGTCGCGCTCGGAGGAGTCCTGGGCCTCGGGGCCGGGGTGTGGGCATGGGGTGCGATGCGCCGTGGTGCCGGTGAAGCGGGCTCCGTCCCGGTCACCGAGCGCGCCGAGATGAACACCGCCGTGCGGATCGCCACGGGCTGCTTCGGCCTCGGACTCGCACTGATCGCCGCGGTCGGTCCCTTGTTCGCCGCGGGTGGAGCCTTCGGGGCGCTCTCGGTGGTCGCCGCGATGCTCGCGGTGGCGATCGCGGCGCTCGGACGCTTCTCGAACGCGGTGCCCGCGATCGGTGCGGCATGGCGTCCCCCGCAGTGGACGGCGTTCACGATCTCCGCGGTGATCACCTGCGTGGCGCCGATTCCGGCGTTCGCGACCCCGTCGTTCGGCGGCGTGATCGGCGGCATCGCCGCGGGCGCGATCCTGGTGCTCTTCGTCGTCGCAGCGCTCTGGCCGGCCGGTCCTGATGCCTGAGCCGCACCCGCGAATGCGTCTCGACGACACCTTCGCCGGCGCGATCCGCTTCTCGATGATGGCCGCCCTGCGCGATGGCGTGGAGATGGACTTCGCGACGCTCGCGCACGTGCTGCAGGCGAACGACTCCGCGGTCAGCAAGGCGATCGCCGCGCTGGCGGAGGCCGGCTACGTCGTCAGCCGGAAGGGGCAGGTCGGCACCAGGCCGCGCACCTGGGTGCGCGCCACAGCGCCCGGCGCGCGCGCGTTCGAGGCGCACGTGCAGGCGCTGCGGGACATCGTCGCCGGGGGCGGGCCCGGCATCTGACTCCGCTCGCCCGCGAGCAGGATCCGCGCGAGAAACCACTTCCTGCGTGAGACATCATGTCCGGAGTGGTTCCTCGTGCAGGAAGTGGTTTCTCGAGGCGCGGCGGGAGCGACCGCGCGTTCAGCCCCGGACCAGCGACACCGGCCGGCGGCGGATCACGAGCGTCACGGACACCGCGAGCAGCAACGCACAGAACGCCATGATCAGCAGGCTCGCTGTCCAGGAGCCGTTCGCGTCATGCACGATGCCGAGCAGCAGGCTGCCGCCGCCGGCGACGGCGTAGCCGACGCCCTGCGCGATCGCGGACAGGATCCCGGCGGAGGCCTCGTCGGCGGACAGGCTCACGAGCAATCCCATGGCGAGCCCGAAACCCGCGTTCTGCGCGACACCGAGCACGGATACCACCACGGGATCGTGCCCGCCATCCAGGGCGAGCCAGGCGAAGCCGGCGGCCATGACGATCCCGAGGCCGGGACCGAACCAGGTGAGGATCCGGCGGCGTCGCGCGATCATCGGAGCGAGGAGCGTGGGGAGGAGGCCGATCAGGCTGAACCACCCCAGCAGGCTTCCCGCGGCCGCGCGGGATTCGCCGTGCGAGGAGAGGATCAGCGGAAGCCAGGTGGTCACCGCGAAGTAGAGCAGCGCCTGCAGCGAGAACACCGTGGTCATGAGCGCCACCGTGCTCCGGGAGCCCGCGGGGAGGGCGATCGGAGCCCTGGTCGGCGCGGTGGCCACGCCGCTCCGGCCCGCGGCCAGCATCGCGAGCGCGGCCAGCGTCGCAAGGGCGGCCCAGGCGGCCAGCGCCGGGCGGAGGCCGAGCGCCTCGTCCAGCGGTACGGCGAGGCTCGCGCCGAGCGCGGCGCCGATGCCGAACGACATGCTGCTCAGCCCCACCCAGAGTCCGCTCGCGCCGAGCGCCTTGAGATAGGGCGGGAGCAGGGTCGCCGCGACCATGATCGCGGCGCCCGCGAGGAACGTGCCGGGCAGCAGCATCCAGCCGCTCAGGACTCGAAGCACGAGCCCCGCGGCGAGCACCGCCATCGCCGCGAGGATCGCACGGCTCGTGCCGATGCGCCGGGCCAGCAGCGGACCGAGCATCGCCGTCACCCCGAACGCGATCACCGGCAGCGTCGCGAGGAGGCTGCGCCCGACGCCGCCCAGCCCGAACTCGCTCGTCGCCTGATCCAGCAGCGCGGAGACCGAGGTGATCGCGGGGCGCAGATTGACGCCGACCAGGAGCGCGGCCCCGAGCGCGACGGCTCGGGCGGCGCTCGCGGTCGGCGCGAGCCGGGCACGGGGCGCCGGGCGACCGGCCGGGACGGCGCCGCCGGCGGCGCCGTCCCTCCGATCAGTGCGCGAGGACACGAAGCCCATCGGCGACGACCCGCCCGTCATGGAGGACGGTGCGGTCCGTGCCGCGGTCCATCACGGCGCTGGTCGGAGTCTCTCCGTCGACCAGCACCAGGTCGGCGCGGTCGCCGACCGCGGTGCCAGGACGATCCTGCACCCCGGTCAGGCGAGGGGACGCCTGCGACATGATGCTGGCGCCGCCCATCGTCGCGATGGCGAGGCACATCTCGATGTGCTCGTCCCGGCGGAAGTTGTTCGTGAACGCCAGCTGCCAGGTGCGATCCAGCAGGTCGCCGTTGCCGTAGGGGCTCCAGTAGTCGCGCTGGCCGTCCTCACCGAGGCCGAAGCGCACGCCCGAGGACACGAGATCGACGAGCGAGAGCTGGTTGCGCGCCGCGGGGGCGACGCTCGCCATGGCGATGTCGAGTTCGGCGAACTCGTCGATCAGCCGGCGGCTGGTGGCCTCGTTCACCCCGCCCAGCTCGTAGGCGTGCGACATCGTGACCTTCCCCTGCATCCCGAGGGCACGCACGCGCTCGAGGACGAGCTCGGTGCTGAAGACGCCGAGGTGGCCGGGCTCGTGCAGGTGGATGTCGATCTCGACCTGGTACTTCTCGGCGAGACCGAACACGATGTCCAGGTGCTTGACCGGATCCCGGTCGAGCTGCGAGGGGTCGATGCCGCCCATCACGTCGGCGCCCTGCTTGAGCGACTCCTCGAGATAGTCGACGGTGCCCTCCTCGAGGAGGATGCCGGCCTGGGGGAAGGTCATGATCTGGACCTCGGCCTGATCGGCGAACCTCTCCTTCGCGGCCATCACCGCGTCGAACTTCTCGAGCTTGCAGTCCACATCGACCTGCGCGTACGAGCGCACCCGCGTCGTGCCGCGCGCGATCATCCGCTCCAGCGTGCCGGCGACGATCTCGGCGTGCGGCACATCGGTGTCGCGCCAGTTGCGCCGGTCGTTCATCATCATCCCCCACACGCCGGGCGAGCCGGTGTGCTCGCGGAAAGGAAGGCCGATGCGCGTGGAGTCCAGGTGCACGTGCACGTCGCTGAACGACGGCAGAAGCAGCCGGCCCCGGCCCTCGACGTCCTCGGCCCCGAGCGGGACGGACTCGTCATGAGGGCGGACGACGGAGATGCGCCCGCCCTCGATGACGACATCGGATGCGGGACCGCCCCAGGGGCGGACATCACGAATCAGCAAGGATCTTCCTCTCTTCGGGGGTGCTCGCCGCGAACGCGGCGGCCTCGGCCGGATGGAGGCAGGCGACCGCACCGGACGGCACCTGCTCCACGCACATCTTCTTCTTGTCCTCGTCCAACAGGGCGAAGACGGGGCAGCGCGTGCGGAACACGCACCCGCTCGGCGGGTTGGACGGATGCGGCAGATCGCCGGTCAGCCGGATCCGCCCGCTGCGATCCGCGTGCGGATCGGGGGAGGGGACCGAGGACAGCAGCGACTGCGTGTAGGGATGCCTGGGAGCGTCGAAGACCTCGTCCCTGGTGCCGCGTTCCATCACCTTGCCGAGGTACATCACGGCCACGTCGTGCGCGAAGTGCTTGACGACCGAGAGGTCGTGCGCGATGAAGACATAGGAGATCCCGGTGTCCGCCTGGATGTCCTGCAGCAGGTTGATCACCTGCGCCTGCACCGAGACGTCGAGCGCCGAGACGGGTTCGTCGCAGATCACCACGTCGGGCTCCAGCGCCAGTGCCCTGGCGATGCCCACGCGCTGCTTCTGGCCGCCGGAGAACTCATGGGGGAACCGGTTGTAGTGCTCGGGGCGCAGCCCCACGCGGTCCATGAGCGACTGCACGCGGGGCTTCATCCCCTCCTTCGGGGAGATGCCTTGGGCGCGCAACGGCGCGGCGATCGCGGCGCCGACGGTCTGGCGAGGGTTGAGCGACGACGCGGGGTTCTGGAACACCATCTGCACACGGCGGCGGAAGTCCTGCAGCTCGGATCGGGCGAGCCCCGCGACATCGGCGCCGTCCAGGCGGATGCTTCCCGACGTCGGCGTGAGCAGGCGCATGAGCAGACGGCCGGTAGTCGACTTCCCGCAGCCGGACTCGCCCACGAGCCCCAGGGTCTTGCCGCGCTCGAGCGTGAACGACACCCCGTCGACGGCCTTGACGATGCTCTTCGGCCTGAACATGCCCTGCGAGACGGGGAAGTGCTTGGCGAGTCCTTCGACCTGCAGCAGCGGTGCGTTCATCGCGCGGCCTCCAACGTGATCGGCGCGGACGCGCCCAGGTCCTCGGACAGGTGGCACCGTGACCGGTGCGATCCCGCGCCGTGCAGCACGGGCCGCTCGGTGCGGCAGCGGTTCCCCGGCACCAGGTGCGACACGGGGCAGCGATCCGCGAACAGGCAGCCCTGCGGCAGATCCAGCAGCGATGGCGGGAAGCCGGGGATCGGGGTGAGCCGGCCGGCTTCGTCCGCCATCGACGGCATCGACGCCAGCAGCCCCTTCGTGTACGGGTGCGCGGTGCGGAGGAAGGCGTCTTCCATATCGGCCTGCTCGACGCACTGCCCGCCGTACATGACGACGACCCGCTGGCAGACTTCGGCGACGACGCCGAGGTCGTGGGTCACGTACACGACGGCGGATCCGGTCTCCTGCTGCAACGACGAGATCAGGTCGAGGATCTGCGCCTGCACCGTGACGTCGAGAGCGGTCGTCGGCTCGTCCGCGATGAGCAGCTCCGGTTCGCAGATCAGGGCCATGGCGATCATCGCGCGCTGGCGCATGCCGCCGGAGAACTCGTGCGGATGCGCGTCGTAGCGCGAGACCGGATCCGGGATCCCCACGCGCGCCAGCATGTCGATCGCCTGAGCCTTGGCGTCCTTCGCGCTCACCCTGTTGTGCACCCGGTACGCCTCGGCGATCTGCGCGCCCACGGTGTAGTACGGGTGCATCGCGGAGAGCGGATCCTGGAAGATCATGCCGATCTTGCGACCGCGGTACGGGCGCATCTCGTTCTCGGTGAGAGGGACGAGGTCCGTCCCCTCGAACAGGATCTGACCGGTGACGCGGGCGCTCGTGCCCTTGAGCAGCCCCATGAGCGTCTGACTCGTGACGGTCTTGCCGGATCCGGACTCGCCGACGATGCCGATCGTGTCGCCGCGTTCGAGGCGCAGATCCATGCCGTTGACGGCGTGCACGACGCCGTCGTCGGTGGGGAAGTCGACCCGCAGGTCGCGGATGTCGAGGAACGGGGTGGCCATCAGCTGACCCTCACTCTCGGGTCGATGCCGGCGTAGGCGAGGTCGACGACGACGTTCGCGGTGATGATGAAGAACGCGGCGAGCATGGTGATCGCCATGGTGACGGGCAGGTCTCCCGCGACCGCGGCGTGCACGGCGGTGAAGCCGAGGCCGGGGACGGCGAAGATCTGCTCGGTGAGCACGGCGCCGCCGAGCAGGGCGCCGATGTCGAGGCCCAGCATGGTCACGATCGGGGTGATCCCGGCGCGGACGCCGTGACGGAACACGATCTCCCTGCGACCGAGGCCCTTGGCCCGGGCGGTGCGCATGAAGTCCTCGCTGAACGTCTCGATCATGTTGTTGCGGGTGATGCGGATGTACTGCGCGCTGAACAGGACCGCGATCGCCACCCACGGCAGCAGGTAGTTGAGGAGCCAGGCGGCGGGGCCGGCGGGTCCGAACGGACTGCTGATCTGATTGCTCGTGAACGGCAGCCAGTGCAGCGTGCTCACGAAGACCAGCAGGAGCAGCAGACCCGTCACCGGGATCGGCAGGGAGACGCCGACCGAGGCGGCTCCCACGATCAGCTTGTCGGTCGCCCTGCCCTTGCGGAGCGCGGCGAGCAGTCCGAGGCCGACGCCGGCGATCGTCCACAGCACCACCGCGCCGACGGCGATCGAGAGCGTGTAGGGGAGGGCGCGGGCGAGCACGTCCGTGACGTTCTCGTTGGTCTGGAAGGACTTGCCCAGACACGGCCAGGCGCAGACCTGCTCCGCACCGGGCGCGCCGATCATGCGGGGCCCGAAGAAGCCCGACAGGTAGGCGAAGTACTGGACGAAGAAGGGCTTGTCCATGCCCAGCGCGACGCGGGCCTGCTCGATGCGTTCCGGGGTGCACTCCTGGCCGCACGCGGCGGCGGCGGGATCGGAGGGACCGATCTGGAAGAGCGCGAACGTGACGAAGCTCACGACGAGGAGGAGGATGACGAGGCCGGCCACCCGGCGGAGGAGGAATCCGAACATTGCTGTCCCGTGCGGGGCCGGCCGTGGAAGGCCGGCCCCGTCCTTTCAGGGGTGCGGAGGCGTCAGTTCTTGACGCCGACGGTGGACAGGTCGATGCTTCCGAAGAAGTACCCGACCTGGGCGTTCTGGATCTTGGATCCGACGACGCTCGAGGTGTACGTGCGGAACAGCGGCACGATCGGATACGTCTCCATGGCCTTGTTGTAGAGCTCGGTCCACTTCGTGTTGAGCTCTTCGGACGAGCCGTTGGTGTCGCGCAGCTTGTACATCTCGCCCGAGATCGTTGGGTCGAAGAAGCGCGAGATGTTGCTGAAGCCGTAGGACGAGCCGTCCAGGCTCGGGCCCAGGTTCGGGTCGACGGTCGTGCGGGTCGAGCCGGATGCCGCTCCACCGCACCAGCCGGCACGGGCGATGTCCGGCATCTGGTCGCCGGCGAGCGTCGTGTAGTAGTTCGGCGCGGGGATCGCGACCATCTGCAGGTCGATGCCGAGCTCCTTGAAGTTCTGCTGCAGCACCGTTCCGAGGTTCTTGTACCGCTCCGTGGCGTTCGAGTAGCCGTAGGTCAGCGTCTTCGGCACGGTCTTGCCCTGCAGGAGCTTCTTCGCCTCGTCCAGCTTGGGCTTCCCTGCCGGGTCGAGGTCGAGCGTCGGGGCGATCCAGCCGACCTGCGCATCGTTCAGGTACGAGTTCGTGAGCTTGCCGAATCGCGGCCCGCCGTACTGCACCTGGATCGACGCGCGGTCCATCCCGAGCGCCAGGGCGTGGCGCACGTCCGGGTCGGTGATGGTGGTGGTGTTGAAGTTCAGCACATCGGTGCAGCCGAGCAGGCCGCCGGCCGTGCGCGGCTTGATGGTCTGGTCGCCGAGACGTGCCGCATCGGAGGCCTGCAGCGCCCCGTTCGAGTCGAGCGTGATCGCGGTCGGGTCGGAGTCGCTCAGCAGCTGCTGGCTGATCGTCGCCTGCGCGGTCGAGAGCGAGAACGAGAACGTGTCGGGCAGGGCGGTCCGGTTCTCGTCGGTCTTCGGATCCCAGTGCGGATTGCGGACCAGCTTGAGCTCGCGGCCTCGGTCGTAGCCGGCGATCATGTACGGCCCGGACGAGATCGGGTGGTTCGTGTAGTCGAGCTTGGTGTCCTTGGCCTGCGGCACCGGGGCACTGTTCGAGCGTGAGGCCAGGGCCGGGAAGTCGGGGTACGGCTGCTTGAGGTGGAAGATGATCGTCTTCGCGTCGGGGGTCTCGACCGCGGCGAGGTCGCCGCCCGAGTACGGGCCCTTGTACGTGTCCGCATCCAGGACGGCGTTGAGCTCCTGCGGGGCCTGCGTGTAGACGTCGCGGGCGAAGGTGCGCTCGATGCCGTACTTGATGTCGGCGGACGTGATCGGGGAGCCGTCCTCGTAGGTCAGACCGTCCTTGAGCGTGTACGTCCACGTCAGGCCGTCCGAGGACGCCTTGCCGAGGTCGGTCGCGAGGTCGGGCACGATCTTCGGCGGCTGGCCCGCCGTCTCCTTCGCCATGGTCAGCGTGCGGTAGTAGAGCTGGCCGACGTTGGCCGTCTGGACGTAGTTGCTGTTGCCGGGGTCGAGCGTCTGGAAGTCGCTCGACATCAGCACGTTGACGTTGCCGCCCTTGGTGCTGAAGCCCTCGTTGACGACGTGCGGGGCGTACGGGTCGTTGGCTCCGGCGCCTCCGGTGGCGGTGCCGCCGGAGGCGGATCCGGCCGAGCAGCCGGTCACGGCGAGTGCGACGGCGACGACGGAGGCGGCGAACAGGGGACGGCTGTGTCTCATGGTTCTTCTCTTCTCGGGGTGGGGATGGGCAGGACGGACGGAGGGCGCGAGCGGATGCCGCCGCGCGGGCAGAGCGCGTGCGGGATCAGCTGCGCGAGGCCTTGGGGTCGAGCGCGTCGCGCACCGCGTCGCCGAGCAGGTTGAAGGCGAGGACGGTGATGACGAGGGCGGTGCCCGGCACGATCAGGAACCAGGGGTCGACGAGATACCAGTTGCCCGACTGTGCGGCGTTGAGCATCTGCCCCCACGAGGGCGTCGGATCCTTCACCCCGACGCCGAGGAAGGAGAGCGCGGCCTCGGCCGAGATGTTGGTCGGGATCATCATGGTCGCGTAGACGAGCACCACGCCCGACACGTTCGGGATCACCTGCGTGAACAGGATCGTGCGCTGGGACGCGCCGTACGAGCGGGCCGCCTCGATGTACTCCTGCTCGCGGATGCTGAGCACCTGGCCGCGCACGACGCGGGCGAGGTACGCCCAGCCGAAGAAGCCGAGGATGATCACGAGCGAGGCGATGGGCACGAAGCTGCCCTGGCCGAGTGCGGTGCCCCGCAGCCGGGACTGCAGGATGGGCGTGAGCGAGAGCACGAGCAGGAGGTGCGGGAAGGCGAGGAACAGGTCGATCAGGCGGCTGATGACCATGTCGACCTTGCCGCCGAAGAACCCGGCGGCCGCACCCATGATCGTGCCGAGCACGACCGAGACGAGCGTCGCGAGCAGGGCGATCGTGAGCGAGACCTGCGCGCCGTAGGCGAGGCGGGCGAAGAGGTCGCGCCCGAGCCCCGGCTCGACGCCGAGCCAGTGCCCGGCCGAGGGAAAGAGGAACTGCGGCAGCGGCAGGCCCGGAGTGTCGAAGTTGTCCAGCGTGTCGGGGCCGGTGTGCGTCGTGAACGGATCCTGCCCCTCGATCGCGGTGAGCAGCGGGGCCAGGATCGCGAAGAGCACGATCGCGATCACCACGGCGAAGGACGCCAGCGCGATGCGGCTGCGGCGGATCCGCAGCCAGGCGGTGCCGAGGAGCGAACGTCCTGTTGCGATCTTCGGTGTGGTGATGGCCTCGGTGGTCGGGACCGTCGTCAGCGTTTCCGTCACGATCTTCCTTGATGGTCAGGAACGGGGGTTGCTGGAATTGTATACCAGCCCTGAGCGATATGTATACCAAAATCCAACCAGGGCAGGAACGGTAGCCAAAGTGGTTGTTCGGACCCGCGGGTGTCGATAGGTTTTGGATACCAATTGCCTTGTTCGAGGAGTGCACCCGTGCGTACCCTGATCACCGCCGATCATGTCCTTGCCTTCGACGGCGCGTCCCATGCCGAGCTCCGGGACGGTGCCGTGCTGATCGATGACGACCGCATCGCCTTCGTGGGACCGCGTGCCGAGGCGCCCCGTGACGTCGATCGCCGGGAGGAGCTCGGCGAGAGCCTGCTGATGCCGGGCCTGATCGATCTGGACGCGCTCACCGACATCGACCACCTGATCCTGGACTCCTGGTCGGCGCCCGCGCACGCTCTCCGCCTGCAGTGGTCCGCGGACTGGTTCGACCGCCGGCGTCACGTGTTCAGCGCGGCCGAGCGCCGGCGCATCAGGGAGATCGCGCTCGTGCAGCTCGCCCTGCACGGCATCACGAGCTACATGCCGATCGCCTCCGAGGTGCACTCCGCGTGGGCGGAGACCGCCGACGACTTCCTCGCCATGGCGGAGTACTCGCGCAGGCTGGGGCTGCGCGGATTCCTCGGCCCGTCATACCGCTCCGGGGTCAACGTCGTGCAGGACGGGCGGCGCGCGGTCCTCTTCGACGAGGGGGAGGGCGAGGCCGGTCTCGCCGACGCGATCCGCTTCCACGACACCCTGCAGGCGTGGGCGGATCCGCTGCTCACCCCCGTCTTCCTGCCGTGTCGCATCGAGACGCTGACCCCTGGGCTGCTCGCCGCGACCGCGGACGCGGCAAGGGAACGCGGCGCGCTGGTGCGCCTGCACGCGCTGCAGGGCGACTTCGAGCGCGACTGGATCCTGGAGCAGCACGGATGCACGCCGCTCGAGCTGATCCGCCGGCAGGGGCTTCTCGATGACCGCCTGATCATTCCGCACGGCGTCTTCCTCGACGTCAACCCCCGCGTGCGGGGCGAGGACACCGGGGATCTCGCTGCGCTCGTCGACGCGGGGGTGTCGATCGTGCACTGCCCGCTCACGAACGCGCGCTACGGATCGGAGCTGGAGACCTTCGGCCGATATCGGGATGCGGGGCTGAACATCTCCCTCGGCACCGACTCCTTCCCTCCGGACCTGATCCGCGGCATCGACACGGGCGTCTCCGTCGCGAAGGTGCAGAACCGGTCTCTGGCAGCCGGCGACCTCGCCGGCTACGTGGAGGCGGCGACTCTCGGCGGAGCGCGCGCACTGCACCGGCCCGACCTCGGGCGCATCGCCGAGGGGGCGTCCGCCGACCTCACCGCGTTCCGCCTCTCCGACGTCCGCTTCGGGCCGATCGAGGATCCGCTGCGCAACCTCGTCCTGGCGGGCAGCGCGAGGGATGCGTGTCTTACGATGGTCGCGGGCAGGGTCGTGATGCGCGACGGAGCGATCGACGGGATCGATCTGCGCGCCGTCCGTGAGGATTCCCAGGCCCTGTTCGACACCATGCGCGCCGGCTACGACGAGCGCGATCATCTCGGCGGCGGGCTGTTCCCGCCCGTCTTCCCGCTTGCGGGGGAGGGGAGTGCGGCAGATGGAGACCGTTCCTGAGGTCGACGGCGCCGCGATCGCGCTCGCCGACCGCGTCTATCGGGATCTGCTCCGCGCGATCATCGAAGGCGAGGTCGCGCCCGGCGCCTGGCTCAAGGAGCGCGAGCTCTCCGAGCGCTTCGCGGTCTCCCGCATCCCGGTGCGCCAGGCGCTCCAGAGGCTCGAGGCCGAGGGGTTCGTGATGACCTCGCGGCACCGCGGCGCCAACGTGACGCCGCTCACGCGCGCCGACATCCACGACCTGTTCGACACCCGGCTGTGCTTCGAGCCCTTCGCCGCGCAGCGCGCCGCCGAGCGCGTGCACGCGGGCCTCGAGACGATCGACCGGCTTCGGGCGCTGCACGAGGACGCATCCGTCGTGGACGCGGAGGCGGCGCGCGCCGCGAGCCTCGACTTCCACTCCGAGATCGTGCGACTCAGCGGAAGCAGGCTGCTGCTGCGCAGCCTGGGACCGCTCGTCGGACGGATGGAATGGGTGTTCCGGCTCACTCGCGAGACGAGGGACAGCGAGCAGACGGACGAGCACGTCGAACTCGTCGAATCGATCGCGCACGGCCGCGGGAGGCTCGCCTCCGCGCAGATGTACGCGCACATCGAGATGAGCCGCGAGCCCGTGCTCGCGCAGCTGGACGGCGTGCTCGAGAGCTGAGCCGTCCGCCGCGCGGTGCGGTCGTGAGGCGCGCCCCGATGCTGCTCGGCGACTCAGGCGGGGGCGCCGACCAGGTCCGCGTGGTGGATCGCCGCGACGTCCGGGTGCGCGCGCAGGCGCGACTTCAGGGCGTTCTCGCCGTAGAGCGCGTGGATCGGGTTCGACGGATCCTTCGTGACGCCGCGCGCCTGCTCCGCCAGCTCCGCAGGCAGGTCGATGAGCGGAAGGCGCGCATCGAGCGCCGGGTTGAAGAAGAACGGGATCGAGATCCGCTCGTCCGGCGCCTGCGGGGAGACGACCCGGTGGTTGGTCGCCTTGAGGTAGCCGTCCGTCGCGTACTCGAGCAGCTCGCCGATGTTGACGACGAAGGCGCCGTCGACCGGCGGTGCGTCGACCCAGGATCCGTCCCGCTCGACCTGCAGACCGCCCTTGCCGGGCTCGACCCAGAGCAGGGTCAGCACCCCGGAGTCCTTATGGGCGCCGACGCCCTGCTGCGGCTCGGGCTCGTGGGTGCCGGGATAGCGGACGATCTTGATGAGGGTCGACGGGTCGCCGAAGTTCTGCTCGAAGTACGTCTCCTCGGCACCGAGCGCGAGGGCCCAGGCGCGCAGCAGCTTGCGGGCCACGCTCGAGAGCTGCGCGTGCCACTCGGCGACGACCTCGCGCAGCTCGGGCTGGGCGTCCGGCCACAGGTTCGGGCCGATCAGGCGGTTGTACGCGGCGCCGCCGTCGACGGCCTCGCGCTCCGGGCCGATGTCGATCTGCTCGCGCCAGTCCACCGCGCCCTGCGTGCGCTCGCCGCCGATGCGGGTGTAGCCGCGGAAGTGGGGGCTCTTGACGTTCTCGATCGCGAGCTTGTCGTCCTCGGACAGTGCGAAGAAGTCCTTCGCCGCCTGGTGCAGGCGGCGCTCGAGCTCGGGCGTGACGCCGGTGCCGGTGAGGTAGAAGAAGCCGACGTCGTGCGTCGCGGCGCGCAGGTCGTCGCGGAACGCGGCGGCGGCCTCGGGGCCCGCATCGAGCTGGGACAGGTCAAGGATCGGGAGGTTCAGTTCGGCCATGAGGCGAGGCTAGGACGCGTGCAGCAGGGGTCGGCGGTTTGTTGCCGAGGATTACTGCGACCGATGCGCCCGCCGGAGTCGCGTTCAGTACGAGGGGAAGCGGATGCTACAGTCATGGAGGTAAGGGATGCCTTACCTCATAACTTCTCCAGGAACAGTCCCTCGTGCTCGCCACTTTCCTCATCGGCCTCCGTGAAGGCCTCGAAGCCGCGCTCGTCGTCGGCATCCTCGTCGCCTACCTGAAGCGTCTCGATCGCAAGGACGTGCTGCCGCGCCTGTGGACCGGCGTGGGTGCGGCCGTTCTGCTGGCGCTCGTGATCGGCGCCGTGCTCACCTTCGGCGCCTACGCCCTCACCTTCCAGGGGCAGGAGATCATCGGGGGCACGCTCTCGCTGGTCACGGTCGGCATGGTCACCTGGATGATCTTCTGGATGCGCAAGGCCGGACGCACCATGAAGGCCACGCTGCACGGCGGGGTCGACCGGGCGCTCGAAGCGGGCACCGTCTGGGCGCTCGTGCTGGTCGGGTTCGTCTCGGTGGCCCGCGAGGGCGTCGAGACCACGCTGCTGCTGTGGTCGATGGTGCAGTCCTTCGGCGACGCGCCGACGGCGATCCTCGGTGCGGCCCTCGGGCTCGTGGTGGCCGTCCTGGCCGGATGGCTGCTCGCGCGGGGCGCGGTCAGGCTCGACCTGTCCCGCTTCTTCACCTGGACCGGCGGCTTCCTCGTCGTCATCGCGGCCGGTGTGCTCGCCTACGCGCTGAGCGACCTGCAGGAGGCCGGCGTCGTGCCGGGCCCCTTCACGTCCGCCGCCCCGCTCGACGCCTCCGGCGCCGTGCTCGTGGGCTGGGCGGGTCTGCCGTTCGGGTGGGCGTTCGACGTCACGGCCGCGATCCGGCCCGACAGCGCGCTCGCCGTGCTGCTGCAGGCCACCGTCGGCTTCATGCCGCGGATGAGCTGGCTCCAGGTGATCGCCTGGGTGCTGTACATCGCGATCGTCGGCACGGTCTTCGTGCGGGGGCTGCGCCGCACAGCATCGCGCACGGCGCCCGCTTCCACGGCTTCCGCTTCCGTCCCCGCGTCCTCCGCGACGCCCGTCACGACCGAGTCGGCGGCCACCCGTGCCGCGTCGACCGTCTCGCCCTCTCCTGAAGGAGCCTCATGACCATCGCCCGCCGACCGATCGCCGTCCTCGGCGCCGTCGCCGCCCTCGGCCTCGCCCTCACGGGGTGCGTCGCCAAGTCCGACGTCGCCGCCGGCGGACGTCTGACCGTCTCGTCCACGGCCGATGCGTGCAGCGTCTCCGCCGCCACCGCGACCAGCGGCACGCTCGCCTTCGACGTGAGCAATAAGGGCGATGAGGTGACCGAGTTCTACCTGCTCGCCGAGGACGGCGTGCGGATCGTCGGCGAGGTCGAGAACGTGGCGCCCGGCGCCTCGCGCACCCTCACCGTCGTCGCCCAGCCCGGCAAGTACTTCACGGTGTGCAAGCCGGGGATGCTCGGCGCCGGCGTCGGCAAGACCGCGTTCGCCGTGAGCGGCGAGAAGGTCGCCGAGACCGGAGGCGATGCGGCGCAGAAGCAGAAGGCCCTCACGCAGTACGCCTCCTATGTGAAGGACCAGGTCGACCAGCTGCTGCCCGCTGCGAAGACCTTCGCGGACGCCTACCGCGGCGGGGACGACGCGGCTGCCAAGGCCCAGTTCTCCACCGTGCGCGCGTACTACGAGCGCATCGAGCCCATCGCGGAGCAGCTCGGCACGCTCGACCCGCGCCTGGACTTCCGCGAGCTCGACGCCAAGGCCGAGGGCATCGACTGGACCGGCTTCCACCGCATCGAGAAGGACCTGTGGGCGCCGGCGGCGGGTGCGATGAACTCGGACGGCACGACCCCGGCGAATGTGGACTGGGCGCCGTCGACGCCCGCCGAGCGCGCGACCTTCGCCGACAAGCTCCTCGCCGACCTGCAGGAGCTGTACGACCACGTCCACTCCGACGCCTTCGTGAAGGACCTCGAGTCCAAGGGCATCGCCGGGATCTCCAACGGATCCATCTCGCTCCTCGACGAGGTCGCCAACGGCAAGATCACCGGCGAGGAGGACTGGTGGTCGGGCACCGACCTGTCCGACTTCGCGGCGAACGTCGAGGGATCCAAGATGGCCTTCTCGGTCGTGCGCGAGTTCGCCGAGAGCAAGGGCGCCGAGGGCAAGAAGCTCGTCGAGCAGATCGATCGCGGGTTCTCCGCCCTCGAGGCCGAGCTCTCCGTGCACGGCTCGCTGAAGGACGGGTTCGCGTCGTACTCCACGGTCACGGAGACCCAGAAGCGCGACCTGACCGACCTGCTGAACGCGCTCGCCGAGCCGCTCTCGAAGCTCACCAGCACGATCCTCGGCTGACATGACGGTCCCTGAGTCCGCCGAAGAGCCAGAGCGTCCCTCCGGCGCGGAGCCGGAGGGCGCCGCAGCGCGGGCCGGCATCAGCCGGCGCGGCCTGATCGGCTGGGCGCTGGGCAGCGGCGTCGCCGGCATCGCCGTCGGGGCCGGGGGAGCCGCGGCCGTCGCTGCGACCGGGGTGCTCGGCGGTTCCGCTCCCGTGGACGAGTACGCCTTCGAAGGCGCCCACCAGGCGGGGATCACCACCCGCGTGCAGGAGCACCTGCACTTCGCGAGCTTCGAGATGATGCCGCGGGCGAGCCGCGACGACCTCGTCTCGCTCCTGCAGGACTGGAGCTACGCGGCGTCCAGGCTGACCAAGGGCCTCGACGTGAGCGCCTCCGGTGCCGTCGGCGGCTCGCCGGAGGCGCCCCCGGACGACACGGGCGAGGCGCAGGGCCTCACGGCGGCGGGCCTCACGCTCACGTTCGGACTCGGACCGTCGCTCTTCCTCGCGGAGGGCGACCGGTTCGGGATCGCGGATCGACGGCCGTCCGCGCTCGCCGATCTGCCGGCGTTCGTCGGTGACGCCCTCGACGCCGGCTACACGGGCGGCGATCTCTGCATCCAGGCCTGCGCCGACGACCCGCAGGTCGCGGTGCACGCCGTGCGCAACCTCAGCCGGATCGCGTTCGGCCGCGCACGGCTGCGCTGGTCGCAGCTCGGCTTCGGGCGCACCTCCCGCACCGCCGCGGATCAGCAGACCCCGCGTAACCTCTTCGGGTACAAGGACGGCACGGCGAACATCCTGTCCGACGATGCGGCGGCCCTCGACGAGCACGTCTGGGCCGGCGAGAAGGACGAGCCGGCGTGGATGTCCGGCGGGTCGTACCTCGTCGCGCGCAAGATCGCGATGCTCATCGAGACCTGGGACCGGCTGCGCCTCGCCGAGCAGGATCGTACGATCGGCCGGGCGAAGGGCAGCGGCTCGCCCCTCTCCGGCGGCGGCGAGATGACGGAGCCGGTGTTCTCCGGATCGGCGATCGACGAGCACTCGCACGTGCGCCTCGCGCACCCGACCGTCAACGACGGCATCCGGATCCTCCGCCGCGGCTACAACTACGTCGACGGCAACAACGACCTGGGCCGTCTCGACGCCGGTCTGTTCTTCCTGTCCTATCAGCGCTCGCCGGAGCAGTTCATCACGCTGCAGAAGCGGCTTTCGACCGACCTCATGAGCGAGTACATCAAGCACATCGGCTCCGGGATCTGGGCGATCCCGCCGGGTGCGGCGAAGGGCTCGTACATCGGCGCCGGCCTCTTCGCCTGAACGCAGGCCGAGGGCCGCACCCGCCGTGGAACGCCCGTCCCGCCGGGACGGGCGTTCTCTATCCCCGGCCCTCTGGCGGGTGTCGCGGATGCCGGGAATACTTCTGTGTGGACGACGTTTCATCAGATATATTCAAGTGAATAGAAATCTGAAGGAGACAGCAGTGAGCGAGTCGAGCACCTGGTCGGGCATGCAGTTCGGCCTCATGTCGGTCAGCGACATCACCCGCAACCCGGTCACGGGGGAGACCCCGAGCGAGCGCGAGCGGATCCAGAACACCCTCACGATCGCCAAGCACGCGGAAGAGGTCGGTCTCGACGTCTTCGCGATCGGCGAGCACCACAACCCGCCGTTCTGGTCGTCCAGCCCGACGACGTTCCTCGCCGCACTCGCCGCGCAGACCGAGCGCCTGATCGTCTCGACCTCCACGACGCTCATCACCACGAACGACCCGGTGAAGATCGCCGAGGACTACGCGATGCTGCAGCACGTGTCCGGCGGCCGCATGGACCTCATGATGGGCCGCGGCAACACCGGCCCGGTCTACCCCTGGTTCGGCAAGGACATCCGCCAGGGCCTGCCGCTCGCGATCGAGAACTACGCGCTCCTGCACGAGCTGTGGACGAACGACGTCGTGGACTGGGAGGGCAAGTTCCGCACCTCGCTCCAGGGCTTCACGTCCACGCCGCGCCCCCTCGACGGCGTCGCGCCGTTCGTGTGGCACGGATCCATCCGCACCCCCGAGATCGCCGAGCAGGCGGCCTACTACGGCGACGGATTCTTCGCGAACAACATCTTCTGGCCGAAGGAGCACTACCAGCGCCTGATCGAGCTGTACCGGCAGCGCTTCGCGCACTACGGTCACGGCACGCCGGAGCAGGCGATCGTCGGGCTCGGCGGGCAGGCGTTCATCCGCCCGAACTCGCAGGATGCGGTGAACGAGTTCCGTCCCTACTTCGACAACGCCCCGGTCTACGGCCACGGCCCGTCGATGGAGGACTTCACGGAGATGACGCCGCTCACGGTCGGATCCCCGCAGCAGGTCATCGACCGCTACGCCGCGATGCGCGACCACTACGGCGACTACCAGCGCCAGCTGTTCCTCATGGACCACGCCGGCCTGCCGCTGAAGATCGTGCTCGAGCAGATCGACCTGCTGGGAGGCGAGGTCGTGCCGGTGCTCCGCAAGGAGCTGGCGCAGAACCGTCCCGCCACGGTGCCGGACGCGCCGACGCACGCCGCGCGCGTCAAGGCCGTGTACGGCGACGGACCCTCGCGCGAGGCGCGCCCCGGCGCGAACCGCGGGGACAACCTCACCGCGGGCTCGCCCTACCAGGACGGCGGTGCGGTCCCGGCCGCGGCGGGCTCGTCCTTCGGCGCTGCGGCCACGAAGGGGGCGAACTGAGATGGGCGCGCGTCGCATCGCGGTGATCTCCGCGGGGCTCAGCAACCCCTCGTCCACGCGCATGCTCGCCGACCGCCTCGCCGCGGAGACCGCGCACCGGCTCACCGAGCTCGGCTCCGAGGTCAGCGTCGACGTGATCGAGCTGCGCGACCTCGCGCACGACATCACGAACAACCTGCTCACGGGCTTCGCGCCGCCGGCGCTGGACTCGGCGATCAACACGGTGATCTCGGCCGACGGCCTGATCGCCGTCACGCCGATCTTCTCCACCAGCTATTCCGGCCTGTTCAAGTCGTTCATCGACGTGCTCGACCCGGACGCGCTCACCGGCAAGCCGGTCCTGATCGGGGCGAACGCGGGCACGGCGCGGCACTCGCTCGCGATCGACTACGCCATCCGTCCGCTGTTCACCTACCTGCACGCGGAGCCGGTCCCCACGGGCGTCTTCGCGGCCTCGAGCGACTGGGGGGCCAACGCCGACGAGGTGGCGCCGCTCAGCACGCGGGTGGAGCGCGGGGCGCGCGAGCTCGCCGAGGCGATGGCCCGGCGCGAGCCGGCGGCAGACAAGGATCCCTTCGACCCGGGCAACTACCTCGGCGAAGGACGTTCGTTCGGGCACCTGCTGGGCGGCCTCGCGGGGGAGTGAGCACGGCTCGCGCTCAGGGGCGTGACGCCGCAGGGAATGTCCGTGGGGCATCCTAGGGTGGCGTCATGCCCCTTCTCTCTGCCTTCGACACCCTCGACCGTGCGCTGGACGGAACGCTTCTGCTCCCCTCCGACGAAGGCTTCGATGCCGCCCGTCGCCCATGGAACCTCGCGATCGACCAGCTCCCCGCGGCGGTCGCCACCCCTGCCGGTCTCGACGATCTGCGCCTGATCCTCACCGCCGCGCGCGAGGCCGGAACGCCGATCGCGGTGCAGCCGAGCGGCCACGGCGCCTCCGACGACCTCGCCGGCGCCGTGATCGTGCGGACGGCGGCGTTCGACCGCCTCGACGTCGACCTCGCGGCCGGTGTCGTCGTGGTCGGCAGCGGCGTGCGCTGGGGCGCCGTCGTCGACGCGCTGGAAGGAACCGGGTGGGCGGCCCCGGCGGGCACGAGCCCCGTCGTCTCGGTCGCGGGCTACACACTCGGCGGCGGGCACTCGTGGTTCAGCCGAACGGCGGGCCTCGGCTCCGACAATCTGCGCGCCGCGTGGGTGCTGCGACCCGACGGCACGCACGAGCGCATCGACGACGACAGCGACCGCGACGCGATGTGGGCGCTGCGCGGCGCGGGCGGGGTCGTGGGGATCGTCACCGCGCTCGAGATCGACCTCGTCCGCGCCCCGGCGCAGTGGGGCGCCTCCCTGACGTTCGACGCGGCCGATTCCGCCGCGGTGATCCGCGCCGTGCGGGACCTCTCCGCGGTCGCGCCGTCGACGCTCAACGTGTTCACGAGCTCGATGCGCATGCCCGATGCGCCGATGCTGCCCGAGGCGATCCGCGGGAAGAGCTTCCTGACGGTCCAGGCGCTGTCCGCAGACGGCGCCGCCGACGCGCTCCTCGACGGCGTGCGGCGCGCCGGCGCCGTGCGGCGGGAGACCGCCGGGGCGACGTCGCCGGCGGCTCTCGCGGCGGCGTCGGGGGAGCCGACCGAACCGACCGCGGGGCGCGGCGCGTCGCTCGCTCTCGACGGGCTCGACGACGCCACGATCGACGCGCTCGTCGACTTCCGTCAGGCTCCTGCGCAGTCGACGATCATCGGGATCGATCTGCGCATGCTGGGCGGAGCGCTCGACGCCCCGCGCCGTTCCGGCTTCGCCTCACTGGCTTCGGCCGGCTGGCTCCTGCACGCGCTCGTGCCGAACTTCCCGGGAGCGCCGTCCGAGCCCGGTGAGGCGAGCATCGCGGGCCTCCTCGAGCTGCTCGCCCCGGCGGCGGCCGCGCGGACGATCCCGACGTTCCTCACCCCAGGGCAGACACTCGAGCGGTGCGCCGCGGCGTCTGACATCGACCGGCTGCGTGCGGTGCGCGCGAGCGTCGATCCCGACGGCGTGCTGCACGAAGGGCGCCTGCCGCGCTGAGCGCGGTGTTGCCGAGTCCGCGGCGACGGCGGACTCGGCAACGGCGACGTGCTTCGTGCGGGGCCTCGCGGGTCGGTCAGCCGATCGCGGCGAGGCTCTGCACCGTGGCCGATACGGCCTCGGCGAGTTCGCGGCCCTTCACGGAGAAGTGACGCCGGAAGTAGTCCTGGTGCTCGTCGTGCTCGTGGAAGTGGTGCGGCGTGAGCACCGCGGAGAACACCGGCACGTCGGTCTCCAACTGCACGCGCATGAGCGCGTCGACGACGGATCCCGCGACGAAGTCGTGCCGGTAGATCCCGCCGTCGACGACGAGCGCGCTCGTGGCGATGGCCTCGTAGCGGCCGGTGCGCGCCAGGCGCTGGGCGTGCAGCGGGATCTCGAACGCTCCGGGCACGCGGTACACGTCGACCTGGTCGATGCCGAGCTCGGCGAGACGCTCGAGGAAGGCGGAAACGGCCTGTTCGACGATCTCGGCGTGCCACTGCGCGGCGACGATGGCGATTCTGGGCATGGTGGACTGCTCCTTCTGTCCTCTCTCATCCGGACTGTGACCGTCGGCTCCGGAATCGCACCGGATCGGCGGTCCCCGCCATGGGGACCGTTCGCGGGCTCGCGCGGACATGCCGCGACACCGCCGGTGGGGACTTTCACCCCGCCCTGAGGACAGGACGACGCTATCACCGCACGGAGGACGCGCCGACCACGGAACGAGCCTGCGCGAGGGCGGGCCGTCAGCCCGGAGCCGTGGTCGCACCGGCCAACCGGTAGGCCGTCTCCGGGCGGCCCGGAGCGCCGTAGCGCGGGGCGCGGATCGCGACCTGCTGGGCGACGAGGTGCTCCAGGTAGCGCCGAGCGGTGACCCGGGAGACGCCGACGAGCGGCGCGGCCTCCGCGGCGGAGAGATCGCCGTGCGCGCGCAGCACCGCGGTCACCGTCTGCAGCGTCTCGGGGGAGAGCCCCTTCGGGAGGGCGATCGCGCCTGTCGCGGGGCCCCCGATCAGTGCATCGATCTCCTCCTGGCTGGCGGCGCCCGCGAGTGCCGCCGCGCGGTCGTGCCGGTCGCGGAACTGCAGCAGGCGTTCGCGGAAGACGGCGAAGGGGAACGGTTTGAGCAGGTACTGGGCGACGCCCAGGGCCGACATCCGCCGCACCGCCTCGACGTCGCGCACGCTGGTCACGGCGATCACGTCGATCGCGCTGCCGGCGCCGCGGATGCGCCGCAGTACGTCGATGCCGGAGCCGTCGGGCATCGTGAGATCCAGCAGCACCAGGTCGATCCGCTCCGCCTCCGCGGCGAGCGCGCCGAGTGCGGCTCGGACGCCGGTGCACTCGCCGACGACCTCGAACCCCTCGAGCCGCGCGATGTACGCCGCGTGCAGTTCGAGCGTGAGCGGGTCGTCGTCCACGAGCAGGACGCCGATCATCCGGTCCTCCTCTCGGCACGGACGCCGGGCAGCGTGACCCGGAACGCGGTCGGGTCGGCGGACAGCTCGATGCTGCCGCCCGCGGCCGTCACGATGTCGCGCACGAGGGCGAGTCCGACGCCCCGACCGGAGCGGTCGCTCGGTTTGGTGGAGAAGCCGTGCTCGAAGATCTGCTCGCGGACGTCCGCGGGTATTCCGGGACCGCCGTCCGAGACCGTGATCGTGACCGCGCCGCCGTCCGCCCCTGTCACGTCGACCCGCACCCAGCGGTCGGCGCCCGTCCCGGCCTGAGGCGCGGCGTCGAGCGCGTTGTCGATGAGGTTGCCGACCACGGCGACCGCATCGACCGGGGTCAGGTCCGCGCGGGGAGCGGCGGGATCCACGTGCACCTGCCAGCGCACGCCCCGCTCCTTCGCCTGCGAGGCCTTGCCCAGCAGCAGTGCGCCGAGCGTCGGATCCCCGTCGCGGAGCGTCATCTGGTCGATCACGGACTGGCTCTGCAGGGACGATTCGGACAGCAGTGCGATCGCCTCGTCGCGCCGGTCGAGCTCCAGCAGCGACAGGGCGGTGTGCAGGCGATTGCCGTGCTCGTGCGTCTGCGCCCGCAGCGCCTCGCCGAGGGTGCGCACCGACTCGTATCCGGCCACGGCCTCGCGTACGTCGCGGGCGTCCAGATCGCCGGTGATGCGCCGCGTCGCAAGCCGTGCGAGCACCGCACCGATCGCGCCCAGCGCCACGACGGCGAGGGACAGCAGCACGATCACGGGCAGGCGCCGCAGCAGCGCCCCGGCGAGCGATTCCACCGTCACGCCCGCCGACACCCAGCCGACGACCGCGCCGCTCGCGTCGTGCACGGGGGCGATCGTGCGCACGGACGGGCCGAGCGTGCCCGTGTACTGCTCGGTGAGGGTGCGACCATCGGCGGGGATCGTGCCGAGATACCTCTCGCCGATGCGCGCCGGATCAGGGTGCGTGAGGCGCACGCTGTCGCGGTCCATGACGGTGATGAAGTCGAGCCCCGCCCCGGTGCGCACGGACTCGACGTACGCGCGCAGATCCTCCTCGGCCGACCGGCGGTCGGTCGCGGTCACGGCGGCCTCGATCGCGGGAGCCGCCGAGAGCGCGTGCGCGATCGCCGCGGTGACGTGCTCGGCCTCCTGCCGCGCCGAGGTCTGCGCCTCCCAGGTGAGGAACGCCCCGATCGCGGCGCCGATCAGCAGGACGGATCCGATCAGCAGCGCGAACACCCGTGATGCCGCACTGCGCACCCCGCCGCGTCTTGTCGTCGCCATCGCCGATCGGACCTCCTCAGCCAGTATGCGCGAGCTCCTGCGGCGAGCGGCGGCCCGGAAGGGATCCGTGCTGGTTTCAATACGACCAGAACTCGCCGCGCAGTGCCGTGGATCCGCACGCTGGTCGGCACGGCCCGCCCGCAGTGGTGCGGGCGTCCGGTTCACTCAGCGGAGGCGATGATGGCTCTCACCGAAGGTTTCACTCTCCCGCGGCACGATTGGCGCCGCGGCAAGAACTCCTGGGACAAGCACACCTGGCTCTATGTGTCGGTGCTCATCGCCGTGGGTCTCGGGATCGCGGTGGGGCTCGTGTTCCCGCAGTTCGCGCAGGGTCTCGAGCCCGTCGGCAAGGGCTTCGTGAGCCTCATCAAGATGATGATCGCGCCGATCATCTTCTGCACGATCGTGATCGGCGTCGGGTCCATCGCGAAGGCGGCGACGGTCGGCAAGATCGGCGGGCTCGCGCTCGTCTACTTCATGGTGATGTCGACGTTCGCCCTCGCGATCGGCCTGATCGTGGGGAACATCATCCACCCCGGTGAGGGGCTGCACATGGCCGGCGCGACGTACCAGGCCGCGACGACCGAGGCGAAGACGACGCAGGACTTCATCCTGGGCATCATCCCGGCCACGTTCTTCGGCGCCTTCACCGGCGAGAGCGTGCTGCAGGTGCTCTTCATCGCCCTGCTCGTCGGGTTCGCGCTGCAGGGTCTGGGGGAGCGCGGCGCCCCCATCATGACGGCGATCAAGCACCTGCAGACGCTCGTGTTCCGCGTGCTCGGCATGATCCTGTGGCTCGCCCCGCTCGGCGCCTTCGGCGCGATCGCGGCCGTGGTCGGCAAGACCGGCGTCGCCGCGATCTGGAGCCTCGGGATCCTCCTCGGCGCGTTCTACCTCACCTGCATCGTCTTCATCGTGGTGGTGCTCGGCGGGATCCTGATGCTCGTCGCACGAGTGAACATCTTCCAGCTCATGAAGTACCTGGCGCGCGAGTACCTGTTGATCGTCGGCACCTCGTCGTCCGAGTCGGCGCTGCCCCGCCTGATCGCCAAGATGGAGCACCTGGGAGTGGCGAAGCCCGTCGTCGGCATCACCGTGCCGACCGGGTACTCGTTCAACCTCGACGGCACCGCGATCTACCTGACGATGGCCTCGCTGTTCATCGCGACGGGTCTCGGCCAGCCGATGTCGATCCTCGAGCAGATCGGCCTGCTCGTCTTCATGATCATCGCGAGCAAGGGCGCCGCGGGCGTCACCGGCGCCGGGCTCGCGACGCTGGCGGGCGGCCTGCAGGCGTATCGTCCCGACCTCGTGAACGGGGTCGGCGTGATCGTGGGCATCGACCGCTTCATGTCCGAGGGGCGTGCGCTGACCAACTTCACCGGCAACGCGGTCGCCACGATCCTCATCGGCACCTGGACGAAGCAGATCGACGCGGAGCAGGTGCGTCAGGTGCTCTCGGGTGCGAGGCCGTTCGACGAGTCGACGCTGGACGGCGTCGGACACGATGCGCCTCCCGCGCCGCAGAGCGCGTCCGCGGCGGAGCCGGTCAGCACGGAGACGCTGGGCCGCGCCGCCGTGGACGAGATGGCCGCGAAGCAGGAGCGGGCCCGCGTTCGCGCCGGGCGCGGCTGATCGGGAATCGACGGCACGGGGAGGGCGCGGACGAGCGCCCTCCCCGTGCCCGTCAGTACCAGTTGTTCGCGACCTCGTGCGCCCAGGCGCCGCACGGGGATCCGTAGCGGCCCTGGATGTAGCTGAGGCCCCAGTCGATCTGGGTGTCGCCGTTCGTCCGCCAGTCGGGCCCGGCCGCCGCCAGCTTGTCGGCGGGGAGCGCCTGCGGGATCCCGTAGGCGCCGCTGTCGGGGTTCAGCGCGTCGGCACGCCAGCTCGATTCCTGCATCCACAGCCGGTACAGGCACGAGAACTGGTCCTGGCCCCATCCGTAGTTGCCGAGCTGACCGGCGGCGTAGGCCTGCGCGCCCGCGGGGTCGACGTTCACACCGCCGCCGCCCAGGTCGCTCCCGCCTCCGCCGCCACCGGACCCGCCGCCATCGCTGCCGTTCGCAGCGGCCTGGGCTGCGGCTGCGGCCTGGGCCGCGGCCTGTGCGGCGACCTCCTGGCCGATCCGGTAGCGGCGCTCGACGTCGGCCGTGGTGTTCTTCAGGGTCGCGAGCTGCGCGTACAGCGTCGTGACATGGCCCTGCAGGTCGGCGACCGCGGCTGCTTCCGCGTCCGCCGCGGCCTTCGCCTTCTGGGCCGCGTCCTCCGCGGCGGTCGCGAGCGCGTCCCTCGCCGCGCGGGCGGTCTGAGCCTGATCCTGCAGCGAGGTGGCCACGTTCTGCGCCGCGATCGCCCGCTCGCCGAGCTGCGCCCAAGTGGAGTCGAGCTGCTGCAGCACGCCGAGGCGCGTGAGCAGCTGATCCGGATCCGCCGAGGTGAACAGACGCACGGTGAGCGGCGCGGCGGTCTCGGTGCGTGCGCGGCCGGCCGCGACCGCACCGACCTGCTCGTGCGTCTGCTGCACGGCCTGCTCCGCGGTGGCGGCCTGCGCGCCCAGCTCGTCCGCGCGCTGTGCCGCGGTGCGCGCGTCGGCGCGGGCGGAGTCCGCGGCCTGGTTGGCCTTCATCGCCGCGGTCGAGGCATCCGCCGCCTTCTGCTGCGCCGTGGCGAGTGCGTCGTTGATGCGCGTGATCTGATCCTGCGTCGCCTGCTCATCGCCTTGCGCGTTCTGCACGTCCTGCCAGGAGGGGTAGTCGTCCGCGTACGCCGGTGCGGCCACCGCGAGCGGCATCAGGAGCAGCGCGCCCGCCGCGAGCGCCAGGATCGGGCGGGCCGCACGTGCTCTGCGTACGGGCGCCGCAGAGGCGGAGGAAACGATCACCCCTCGACGCTAACCCCGCTCGCTGTGGATTCCCACCCCTTTCCGCGGATGCGCTCGGCTTTCCGTGGATGCGCACGACGAGGGGCGTCGACGATCGCTCGTCGACGCCCCTCGTGATGGATGCGGAATCAGCCGCTCTTGCGGCGGAACTCACGCCTGGTCTGCGCGGCGTGGGTGCCGTGAACGGAGGAGTCGCCGTCCAGGTGAGCCTCGCCCCGGTGCTGCTGGGCGTTCTTCTTCTCGAGCGCCTCCTTGAACTTTCGCTTCATGTCCGCGGCGGCGGTGTCGTCGGTACTCATGCGCGTCAGCCTAGCCCCGGCGCGCCGCCGAGTCCCGGAAGAACAGAACGGGACGGGCCGGGGGCGTGGGGGCGGACGCCGGGTGGCCGATCGCGGTGCATCCGGTGAACACTCCGCGACGGCGGGGGTTCCGCGCGATGCGGGCCGGAAACCAGCGGGATCCTGATCACGTGAGAGCAGCGATCGTGACGGAGTCCTTCCTCCCGCACATGAACGGCGTGACCGGGAGCGTCCTGCAGATCCTTCGCCACCTCGAGCGGCACGGCCACGAGGCCAGGGTGTACGCCCCCGCCGCCGTGGACATGCCGCGCATGATCGGGCACGCCAGAGTCGAGGCGATCCCTTCCGTCGCGCTGCCGGGCTACCGCACCGTGCGGGTCGGGACGTCGAGCACCCACCGGCTGTCCGCATCGCTGGACCGCTACGCCCCGGATGTGGTGCACCTCGCCTCGCCGTTCGCCCTGGGCTGGCGCGGTGCGCTCGCCGCGGAGCGCATCGGCGTGCCCGCGGTCGCCGCGTATCAGACCGACGTCGCCGCCTACGCCGCGCGCTACGGGGTCTCGCTGACGACGGCGCTCGCCGAGGCCCACATCGCCCGGCTGCATCGGCGGGCCACCCTCACCCTCGCGCCCTCGTCCGAGTCGGAGGAGCAGCTCGCCCGCCTCGGCGTCGACAGGGTGCGCCGCTGGGGGCGTGGCGTGGATGCCGAGCGCTTCCACCCCGACCGCCGCGTGAGCGCATGGGAGCACCGTCTCGGCGCCGAGGCGGTCGTCGGCTATGTGGGACGGCTCGCCCCGGAGAAGCAGGTCGAGGACCTGCGCGTGCTCGCCGATCTGCCGGGCGTCCGTCTGGTGATCGTGGGAGACGGTCCCTCCCGTCCGCGACTCGAGTCGCTGCTTCCGGGCGCGGTGTTCCTCGGACATCTCAGCGGCCCCGAGCTCGCGCAGGCCATGGCGTCGTTCGACGTCTTCGTGCACACCGGAGAGAGCGAGACGTTCGGGCAGACCCTGCAGGAGGCGCACGCGAGCGGGATCCCGGTGGTCGCGACCGGCAGGGGAGGTCCCCTGGATCTGGTGCGCCAGGGCATCGACGGCTGGCTCTACCGCCCGGGCGACCTGGAGGACCTGCGCGAGCGGGTGCGCGATCTCACCGGCGACGCGCGCAAGCGGCAGGCGTTCGGCCGCGCCGGCCGCGAGGCGGTCGAGGGGCGCAGCTGGAGCGCGGTGTGCGATCAGCTCCTCGGCTACTTCGCCGAAGCGCAGGACCTGCACAGGGCCGACGCGGGTCTCCGCGCGCCCCGCGCCGTGCGGCCCGAACCCACGCCCGCGGGGGAGCGCAAGCACTGGCGCCGTTACGTCGCGCTCGGCGACTCGCTCACCGAAGGCCTGTGCGACCCTGGCCCCGAGGGCGAGCTGCGCGGCTGGGCGGACCGGCTCGCGCTGCTGCTGGCCGCGCGGGAGCCGTTGGACTACGCGAACCTCGCGATCCGCTCCAAGCGCGTCGGAGACGTGTGCGGATCCCAGCTGGAGCGCGCGTTGCAGCTGCGCCCCGACCTCGTGTCGATCCTGGTGGGGGCGAACGACCTCGTGAAGCAGCGGGTCTCGATCCCGCTCCTCGCCGTGCGCCTCGAGGACGCCGTGCGTCAGCTGCGCGAGGCGGGTGCGGACGTGCTCCTGGTGACCGCGTTCCTGCCGGGGAATCCGGCGGCCCGCGTCTACGCCCGCCGCTTCTCCGCGTGGGCCACGGCACTCGCGGGGATCGCCCGCCGCCAGGGCGCGATCCTGCTCGACACCGACCTCCACCCCCAGCTCGCCGAGCGGCCGAACTGGGGGGAGGACCTCGTGCACCTCTCCAGCCGAGGGCACCGCTTCCTCGCCTACCGGGCGGGCGTCGCGCTCGGCGTGCCCCTCGCCGATGAGCTCGGCGCGCTGGACGAGGCCCTGCACGCGACCGAGCGCACGGGCGCCGGCGTGTGGTGGCGCCGTCACGCCCTGCCGTGGGTCTGGCGCCGGCTGCACGGCCGCGCCGCGGGCGACGGGCGCAGCGCGAAGCACCACGACTACGTGCGCCTCGGCCGTGAGCGCGGGGTGCGCGAGCCCAGCGAGGTCTGAAGGCGCGGACTCCGCAGCGCCGCGCTGATAGGATCGAACAGGATGCCTCTGTGCGCATCCGTCCATGCTCGCGCTCCACACGGGAGAGCGAGCCTAAACAAAGAAGGAGAGACCTCTTGGAAGGTCCTGAAATCACCGCCACCGAGGCCGTTCTCGACAACGGCCGCTTCGGCACCCGCACCGTCCGCTTCGAGACGGGTCGTCTCGCGCAGCAGGCGCAGGGCGCGGTCGCCGCTTACCTCGACGAGGAGACGATGCTGCTCTCGGCGACGAGTGCCAGCAAGTCGCCGCGTGAGGGCTTCGACTTCTTCCCGCTGACCGTCGACGTGGAGGAGCGCTCCTACGCCGCCGGCAAGATCCCCGGCTCGTTCTTCCGTCGTGAGGGCCGTCCCTCCACCGAGGCGATCCTGGTCTGCCGTCTCATCGACCGCCCGCTGCGCCCGTCGTTCGTCGACGGCCTGCGCAACGAGGTGCAGATCGTGATCACCGTCCTGAGCATCGCTCCGGGCGAGTACTACGACGCGCTGGCGATCAACGCGGCGTCCGCCTCGACCCAGATCTCGGGTCTGCCGTTCTCCGGCCCGATCGCCGGTGTGCGCCTCGCGTTCATCCCCGGTCACGGCGAGCACGCGGACCAGTGGGTCGTGTTCCCGAACGCGGAGCAGGTCGAGCAGGCCGTCTTCGATCTCGTCGTCGCGGGTCGCGTCGTCACCAAGGGTGACGGCACCGAGGACGTCGCGATCATGATGGTCGAGGCCGAGGCCACCGAGGGCAGCTGGAACCTGATCAAGGCCGGCGCCACCAAGCCCAGCGAGGACATCGTCGCGCAGGGTCTCGAGGCCGCCAAGCCGTTCATCTCGCAGCTGGTCAAGGCTCAGGCCGAGCTCGCCGCCCAGGCGTCGAAGGAGCCGGGCGTCTACCCGGTCTTCCTGCCGTACAGCGAGGGCACCTACGACTTCGTGGCGGAGCGCGCCTACGCCGAGCTCGTCGACGTCTACCAGATCGCCGACAAGCAGGAGCGCCAGAACGCCGACGACGCGATCAAGGACCGCGTCAAGGCCGAGCTCGTCGCCGCCGTCGAGGCGGGGGAGCAGCCCGAGGCCGCACTCGCCGAGTTCTCCGGCGCCTACAAGTCCGTCACGAAGAAGATCGTGCGCGGCCGGATCCTCACCGAGGGCGTCCGCATCGACGGTCGCGGCCTGGCGGACATCCGCCCGCTCGACGCCGAGGTGCAGGTCATCCCGCGCGTGCACGGCTCCGCGATCTTCCAGCGCGGCGAGACCCAGATCCTGGGCGTCACTACGCTGAACATGCTCAAGATGGAGCAGCAGATCGACTCGCTGTCCCCGACGACGAGCAAGCGCTACATGCACCACTACAACTTCCCGCCCTACTCGACCGGTGAGACCGGCCGCGTGGGTTCGCCGAAGCGTCGCGAGATCGGGCACGGCTTCCTCGCCGAGCGCGCCCTCGTGCCGGTGCTGCCGACGCGCGAGGAGTTCCCGTACGCGATCCGTCAGGTGTCCGAGGCGCTCAGCTCCAACGGATCCACCTCGATGGGCTCCGTCTGCGCCTCGACCCTGTCGCTGCTGAACGCGGGTGTGCCGCTGCGCGCACCCGTCGCCGGCATCGCGATGGGCCTGGTGTCCGACCAGGTCGACGGCGAGACCCGCTACGCGGCGCTCACCGACATCCTGGGTGCCGAGGACGCCCTCGGCGACATGGACTTCAAGGTCGCCGGCACGAGCGAGTTCGTCACCGCGATCCAGCTGGACACGAAGCTCGACGGCATCCCCTCCGAGGTGCTGGCCGGGGCCTTGACCCAGGCCAAGGAGGCGCGTCTCACGATCCTCAACGTGCTGAACGCCGCGATCGACAGCCCCGACGAGATGGCGCCGACCGCGCCGCGCGTGATCAGCGTGCAGATCCCGGTCGACAAGATCGGCGAGCTGATCGGCCCGAAGGGCAAGACGATCAACGCGATCCAGGACGAGACCGGCGCTCAGATCTCCATCGAGGAGGACGGCACCGTCTACATCGGCGCGACCGACGGCCCCTCGGCCGAGGCCGCCCGCGCCCAGGTCAACGCGATCGCCAACCCGACCAACCCGGAGGTCGGCGAGCAGTTCCTGGGTACGGTCGTCAAGATCGCCACCTTCGGCGCGTTCGTCTCCCTGCTCCCGGGCAAGGACGGCCTGCTGCACGTCACCGAGGTGCGCAAGCTCGCCGGTGGCAAGCGCGTGGTGAACGTCGACGACGTGCTCTCCGTCGGCCAGAAGATCCTCGTGAAGATCACGAAGATCGACGACCGCGGCAAGCTCTCGCTCGAGCCCGTCATCGACGAGGCTCCGGCCGAGGCCGCCGAGCCGGCCGCGGAGACCGCCGAGGTCTGACCCTTCGCACGAAAAGGCCCGTCATGTCCACCGAAAGGGGGACATGACGGGCCTTTCCCGTCTTCGTGATCGAAACGTTACGAGTTGTTCGCCTCCTGGACGACTCAATGAACGGAACTGTCGGAGGCCTCGCTTACTCTCGAAGGGACGCACCGGGGGGTGCGCCACCGAGTACAACGCAGCAGGCACGGGGGTGATCGCATGCGTCTCTTCAGCGTCGGATCCACGGCAGGGTCCGCCATCGGCGATGCCGCACCCGCGGCGACGGGCGCGCCCGCCGTGGTCACGCCCCATCCCTCCGCGCCGATCCCCGTGGTCGGGCCCGGCATCGGCACCAGCCTGCGCGTGCCTCTTGCGGAGACCGGCATCCGCACCTTCCCGCTCATCCTCGGCGGCGCCGAGTTCGGGTGGAACACCGATGCCGACACCGCACTGCACATCCTCGACCGTTACGCCGAGTTCGGCGGCAACGCGGTGCACACGGCCGACAGCTTCGCGGCGGGCCGCAGCGAGCACATCATCGGCCGCTGGCTCTCCACGCGCGGCAACCGCGACGACATCGTCCTGAGCGTGCGCGTCGGCGGCCACCCCGACAACCCGGGCATCGGAGCGGTGAACCTGGTGCGCGCGGCGGAAGCATCGCTGACCCGCCTCGGCGTCGATCGCATCGACGTGCTCTACCTCGACGGCACCGTCGACGACGGCAGCGCCCTCGAGGACACGCTGGCCACCGCCGAGTGGCTCGTCGAGACCGGCAAGATCCGGGCGCTCGGCGCCTTCGGCTTCACCGCAGAGCGTCTCGTGGAGGCGCGCATCCTGGCGTCCGCCGGCTACCCGCGCATCGAGGTGCTGGACGAGCCCTACAACCTCCTGCGTCGGACGGGCTTCGAGGGCGACCTCCGGCTCGTGGCCGCGGCGCAGGGACTCGCCGTCACCCCGTCGCACGCCCTCGAGCACGGATTCCTGTCCGGCAGGCACCGCACCAAGCAGGCGCTGCAGGGCGTGCGCGGGATGCAGCTGCGCGGCAACATCAACCGTCGCGGCATCAAGGTGCTGCGTGCGCTCGACATCGCCGCCTCCGAGCTGCAGGTCCCCGTCGCCGCCGTCGCGATCAGCTGGCTGCTCGCGCAGCGCACGATCACCGCTCCGATCGTCAACGCGTTCGCCACCGAGCAGGTCGACGAGCTGATGCAGGGTGCCGGCGTCGCCCTCGGCCGCGCACAGCTGGCCGAGCTCACCCGAGCGGCGAACTGACCGGATCGGTCCGTCGCCGTGTCCGATCTGTGACATAGGCTGGAAGCACCCCGGCCACCGTGCCGGAGACGAGGCGAGCGGGTTGTGACGCATTACATCTATCTGGTCCGGCACGGCGAGCATCAGGACGCCGAGCACGGTCTCGCTGACGGACCCCTCTCGCCGCGTGGGCGCCGTCAGGCCGCGCTCCTCGCCGATCGGCTGTCCGGCCTGCCGCTGGACGCGATCTGGCACTCGCCGCTCCTGCGCGCCGCCGAGACGGCCCGCGCGATCTCGGAGCGGATCCCGTCGGTCGAGGCGGAGCCGTCCGCTCTGCTGTTCGACTGCGTGCCCACCGGCATGACGGAGGAGACCCCGGCGGTCTTCGAGCCCTTCTTCGGATCCATCACCGACGCCGAGATCGAGGCGGGAAGCGCGCAGATGGGCGACGCCGTGAACGAGTTCCTGGTGCGCAAGCCGGGAGACGTGCACGAGGTGCTCATCACCCACAACTTCGTGATCAGCTGGTTCGTGCGCGAGGTGCTGGAAGCCCCGGAGTGGCGCTGGATGACGCTGAACCAGGCCAACTGCGGCCTCACCGTGATCTCGCAGAAGCAGGGACGCCCGTGGAGCCTGGTCGCGCACAACGACCTGAGCCACCTCCCGATGGAGCTGCGCACCGGCCTCCCGGATCCGCTCCTGGTCTGACCCGTTCCGACGTCGAGCGGCCGCCATGTCGCGCGAGCTCGCGGGGAGCGACGATCTGCACAGCCTGCGACGATCTGCACATGATCTCGCCGGATCCGGGTGCTGTTCGTCGCTTCGTGTGCTGATCGTCGCGCCGCGAGGGGCAGTGAAGGCTCAGCCGACTCGTTCCCAGCCGGCGATCGGGCCGTCCACGACGGTGAACAGCGGATGGGGCGACGGGAGGGGGAGCGCACGCCAGCGCTCCCAGAGCTCCGGAGTGCGCCCCTCCAGCTTGCGCAGCAGGTGTCCCCACTCGTACTCGAGCTGACCGCGGGGGACCGGGATGCGTTCGACCGGCCCGGTCTTGAGGATCTTCTCCCTGGCGAAGCGGTAGCCACGCGCATCCGCCTCGTCGACGACGGCCGCGAGATAGTCGCCGATCGCGGCGAGCGGATCGCGCGTCTCGCGGAAGCGCTGGAGCTGGGGATGGTGTGCATAGCCCCGGCGGGTGGGATCCGCGATGACGGCCTGCGCGAGCAGCCCTTCGCGCCAGCACGCCGTCAGCGCCTGCCGGTCGTAGTGCTGCGGGTGCACCGACCACAGCCTCATGCGCGAAGCTCCTTGCGGTACCACCGGGTCGCGTTCGGGTTCTCGTTGTAGCGCGGGATCTCGGTGAAGCCGCTGTTGCGGTACAGGTGCCCCGCCGCCTCGAGCGTGTGGTGGGTGTCGAGCACCAGCGCGGCAGCCCCGAGGCGGCGTGCGCGGCGCTCGAGCTCGTCCAGCAGCAGCCGTCCCCAGCCCCGGCCGCGGGTCTCGGGGCGGAGGAAGACGTGCTTGATCTCGAACACGTCCGTCTCGCCTTCGGGCATCCCGACACGGCGGATCCCGCCGCAGCCGACGATCCGGCCCTCGTGCTCGAGCAGGAGGAAGACGCCGTCCGGAGCCTGGAACGCCGCGGCGGTCGGATACGTGGGGGAGTAGCTGCCTCCGGGGAACTCCGCCGCGCGCAGGGCGAAGTAGTCGACGAGCACGGCGTGGGCGTCGGCGTCCTCGGGGGACGCGATGCGGAACGTGGGCATGATCCGACGGTAATCGATGCCGTGGCCCTGCGGTTCGGACGCGTCGCGGGCCTCGACGACGCGGAGCATCGAGAGCTTCCATGACGCTCGGCTTCGTGCGCCGCGCCGGGAGGCTCCCGCGTCCGAGGCGCTGAATAGACTGAGGGCATGACGACGCGCGTGGCCCTGGTGGGCGCCTCCGGCAAGCTCGGCACCATCATCGGCGACGTGATCGCGCATCTCGACGGATTCGAGATCGGGGCGGTCCTCGGATCGGCCAGCACGATGGACGAGCTCGACGGCGCGGACCTCGTGGTCGACGCGACCACTCCGGCCTCCAGCGTCGAGATCGTGCGCGCCGCGACCGACCGGGGCATCAACCTCCTCGTCGCCACCTCCGGATGGTCCTCCGACCGAATCGCGCAGGTCCGCCCGGCCATCGAAGCCGCCGGCACGGGCGCCCTGTTCGTGCCGAACTTCTCGCTCGGATCGGTGCTCGGCACGGCCCTCGCCGCCCTGGCCGCCCCGTTCTTCGGATCCGTGGAGATCATCGAGGCGCACCAGCACACCAAGATCGATTCGCCCAGCGGCACCGCCGTGCGCACCGCCGAGCTCATCGCCGCCGCGCGCGCCGAGCACGGGCCCGTGGACGCACCGCACGTCGATCAGCGCGCCCGCGGACAGCAGGTGGCGAGCGTTCCCGTGCATTCGCTGCGC
Source organism: Microbacterium sp. (assembly GCA_031277885.1). Classification (GTDB taxonomy): domain Bacteria; phylum Actinomycetota; class Actinomycetes; order Actinomycetales; family Microbacteriaceae; genus Microbacterium. Next base: position 8,813 of record JAITLM010000093.1, on the reverse strand, counting down.
CGCCCCGGCGTGATCGCGAAGCAGGAGGTCATCCTCTCCGGCCCTGGGGAGTCGCTGTCGATCGTGCACGACACCGTGCAGTCGGCCGCGGCGTACGCCCCCGGGATCCGCCTCGCGCTGCCCTACGCACGGGACCTGCGCGGTGTGGTCGTCGGGCTGGAGAACGTGATCGACCTGGGGATCCGGCCGCGCGCATGACGGCGCGCATCCGCGTGCTCGGCCCGGTGCGGATCGCGGATCGCGACGCCGGCGGCACGCCCATGCGCGCGCTGCTGGCGGCCCTGGTCCTCGCCGGCACCGGCACGACCCGGTCCGTCCCCGCGCTCGCCGACGAGGTCTGGGGCGAGGATCAGCCGCAGAATCCGAAGGCCGCGCTGCAGACGCTCGTGTCGCGGGCCAGGGCGCTGGCCGGATCCGACGCGATCGCGAGTGCGCCGGGAGGGTATGCGCTCGGCACCGCCGACACCGACCTGCACACCGCGCGCCGCCTGCACGCCGAGGCGGAGACGCTCGACGACGGAGATCCGGACCGCATCCGGCTGCTGCGCGCGGCGATCGCCCTCTGGCGGGGCGAACCCGGCGTCGACCTCGCCGGCGCTCCGATCGCGGAAGACCTCGCGGCCGAGGCGCAGGCGCTGCATGCCGCGCTGCGCGGCTGCCTCGCCGCCGCGCTCGTCGCCTCCGGTCAGGCCGCCGAGGGCATCGGGATCCTCGAGGATCTCGCCGCCTCCCACCCGCTCGACGAGGCCGCGCATGCCGCGCTGATGACGGCCCTCGCCGAGGACGGCCGCGCCCCCGAGGCACTCGGCGTCTTCGCCCGCCTCCGCGGCACGCTCGCGGACGCGCTGGGGAGCTCGCCCAGCGCCGCCCTCGTGGAGCTCAACGCGCAGCTGCTGCGCGGGCAGGACGACGGCCCGCGGGTGCGGATCGGGGTGCAGGCTGCTCCGAACGAGCTCATCGGCCGCGACGACGCCCTCGCGATCGCGCGCTCCCTGCTGCGCTCGGCGCGGCTCGTGACCATCATGGGCGCGGGAGGGCTGGGCAAGACCCGGCTCGCGCAGGCGCTGGCGGCGGAGTCCGCCGCCCCCGCGGTGGTCGTCGTCCCGCTCGCGGGCGTGCGCGCGGACGCGGGGGTGCCGCTGGCGATCGCCGCCGCCCTGGGGATCAGCGAGAACGTGCCGGGCGGCAGGCTGTCCGAGCAGCGTCCGCGCCCGGACCTCGGCGCGCGGATCGTGGGCGCCCTGGGCGACCGGACCACGCTGCTCGTGCTGGACAACTGCGAGCAGGTCATCGAGGGCGTCGCACGGTGGACCGCTGACCTTCTCGCCGCGGTGCCGTCGCTGCGGATCCTCACCACGAGCCGGACGCCGCTCGCGATCTCCGCAGAACGCGTCCTGGCGCTGGAGCCGCTGGAGATCGAGGCGACGGACGCGGCTCCCGCGGTGCGCCTGTTCGTGGAGCGAGCGCATGCGGCGCGCCCCGGGGCGACGCTCGATCTCGTGGTGGTCGCGCGACTGTGCGAGCGCCTGGACGGGCTGCCGCTCGCGATCGAGCTCGCGGCCGCGCGCGTGCGCACGATGACGCCGGAGCAGATCGAGAAGCGGCTGGAGAACCGCTTCGCGCTGCTGACCTCGGGCGACCGTGCGGCGCCCGAGCGTCACCGCACGCTGGAGGCCGTGATCGAGTGGAGCTGGGACCTGCTCGCCCCCGACGCCCGGCAGGCGCTCGCGCTGCTCTCCGTGCTTCCGGGCGGCTTCTCCGCGGACACCGCCGACGCTCTGCTGGGCACCGCCTCCGACGATGTCCTGGAGGGCCTCGTCTCGCAATCGCTGCTGAACGTCATCGAGGTCGCCGACGGCACCGTGCGGTTCCGGATGCTGGAGACCGTGCGCGAGTTCGGGCACGACCGCCTCGCCGAGACCGGGGCGGAGGAGGACGCCTGGGAGGCCGTGGTCGCCTGGGCGCTCGCCTTCGTCGCCGAGCACGGCGCACGGGCCCGGGCGTTCCCCTCGGGGCTGACCGCGCACGCCCACCTCGCGATCACGCGCGAGCACGACAACCTCGTGCATGTGCTGCGGCACCTGGTGGCCGCGCGCCGCGGCGCCGACGCGGTGCGCCTGTTCACCGTCCTCGGGCAGTCGTGGTTCATCCGCGGATCCTTCACCGAGTTCATCGGCTACGCCGGACCGATGATCGAGATCGTGGACGCCCTGCCGGCCGGTGCCATCGACCCCGATCTGCAGGTCATGGCGGTCGTGATGGCCTCGCTCGGCTGCATGATCAGCGGGGATCCGCTCGCTGCACGCGGACTCGCCTTCGTCACCCGCGCGGTGCGCACCGCGGGGGACGCGCTCGCACCGTCCTGGCAGCTCCTCGCAGACGCGCTGCTCGCGGTGGGCCGGGGAAGGCCGCAGGGCGCCGTGTCGGAGCTCGTGCACGGATCGGATCCGCGGGCCCAGCTCACGGCGGACGTGCTGCGCTCGCATCGCGCGGAGAACGACGGCGAGGCCGAGGCGGCCATGGAGGCGGCCCGCAGCGCCTGGCAACGGGCTCGCAGCCTCGACGAGCGCTGGGCCGAGGGTATGGCCGCCGATCTTGCGGCGCAGCTGGCCGCGCAGTCGGCGCGCCCCGCGGAGGCGATGACCTGGATCGAGCGTGCGAAGGAGGTCTTCGAGGAGTTCGACGCGCAGGATCAGATCAATCATCAGGAGTGGGTGCGCGGTGGCTCGCTGCTCTGCCTGGGCCGCGGCGGCGAGGCGCGGGCGCTGTTCACCCGGCTCGTCGACGAGGGCGGGCTGAGCCAGGACGGCGTCGAACTGGGGTCGATCGGACTGTACGGCCTCGCGGAGGCCGAGCTGCTCGATGGGAATGCGGCGGAGGCGGCCGAGGCCTTCGGCCGCGCGATGGGAGCGTTCGCCGATCCCGTGCACCGCCGCTCGCCCTGGTACCTGATGGCACTGTCGGGATACCTCTCCGCGGCCGTCCGGGACCTCGACGTGCCGGCGGCGGAGCTCGCGGTCTGGGAGCGGCGCCTGCGCACGCGCACGATCGCCGCCTGCCGACAGCGCCGGGAAGGCGTGGACCGGCCTGTCCTCGGCACGGCGCTGATCGGCTGGTCGGCCGGGGCGCTGCGGCAGCCGGAGCTGATCGCGCGCGGGACGGAGGCCATCGCGCTCGCCGAGGTGCTGGGCGGACGGCAGAACATGCCGAGCCTCGATCTTTCGATGCACTTCGCGGATGCGGAGCGGATCGCCGGAGCCGAGGCCCTCGCGGCGGCGAGGACGAACGCGGCCGCCCTGGAGCCTGCGGACCGCGTGGCGCGCGGCCTCGTCGTGCTGGGCTCGCGCTGAGCGAGGACGGCGTCGTGCCGCCCGAGCTCTGCCGGGCATGACGAAGGGACGCCCTCGACGAGGGCGCCCCTTCGCCGGACGGTTCAGGCCTTGCGCATGTACGCGCGCACGGTGAGCGGGGCGAAGACCGCCACGATCACGGCGGCGCCGAGCAGCGAGACCCAGGCGTCGACGCCGAAGGTGCCCGCATTGGCGAGGTCGCGCACCGCCGTCACCAGGTGCGAGACCGGATTGACGTTCACGAACCACTGCAGCCAGCCCGGCATCGTGTCCACGGGGACGAACGCGTTGGACAGGAAGGTGAGCGGGAACAGGATCATCATCGAGATGCCCTGCACGCTCGATGCGGTCCGCGCGATCACGCCGGCGAAGGCGAAGATCCAGCTGATCGCCCAGGAGCACACGATCACCAGCAGGCCTGCGCCGATCACGGCGCCGATTCCGCCGGCGGGGCGGAAGCCCATCACGAAGCCCATCGCGAACGTGAGCACCGTCGCGATGCCGTAGCGGATCGTGTCGGCGAGGAGCGCGCCGGACAGCGGGGCGATGCGCGCGATCGGCAGCGAGCGGAACCGGTCGAACACGCCCTTGTCCATGTCCTCGCGCAGCTGCACGCCGGTCACCACCGACGTGGTGATGACGGTCTGCACGAGGATGCCGGGGATGATGACGGGCAGGTAGTTCGTGACGTTGCCGGAGATCGCGCCGCCGAAGATGTACGTGAACATCAGCGTGAACAGGATCGGCTGCACGGTCACATCGACGAGCTGCTCCGGCGTGCGCCGGATCTTGATGAGACCGCGCGCCGCCATCGTGACGGTGTTGCGCAGGGTCAGGGACAGGCTCGCGCGCGGGCTGAGCCGGCGCTCGGAGGCCGGGACGATCCGTCCGGCGGTGGGGGCGAGGGTGGTCATGCGCTGACCTCCTGGATCTGTGCGGTGGTGGAGTCGTCCGAGGAGTCCTCCTCGGCCGGGTGGCCGGTGAGCGTGAGGAACACCTCGTCGAGAGTGGGCTTCTGCACGCTCACCTCGGAGAGGCCGATTCCGGCCTCGCGGAGCGTGATGAGCAGTTCGGCGACCCGATCCGGATCCGCCAGCGGAGCGGTGATCCGGGATGCCTCGGGGGAGAGCACGCCGCGCACGCCGAGCGTCTGCTCGATCGCGCGCAGCGCATCGGCCGTGTCGGCGGCGTCGCGCACGCGCAGCTGCAGCGAGGAGGTTCCGACGGACGCCTTGAGGTCGTCCGGCGTGCCTTCGGCCACGACCCTGCCGTGGTCGATCACGGCGATGCGGTCGGCGAGCTGGTCGGCCTCGTCGAGGTACTGGGTAGTGAGGAGCACGGTGGATCCGGTGTGCACGAGCTCGCGGATCGTGTCCCACATCTGACCGCGGGTGCGCGGATCCAGTCCTGTGGTGGGCTCGTCGAGGAAGATCAGCGGGGGCTGCGCGAGCAGCGACGCCGCCAGGTCGAGCCGTCGGCGCATGCCGCCGGAGAACTGCTTGAGGGGGCGCCGCGCGGCCTCGGCGAGACCGAAGCGCTCCAGCAGGTCGGCGGACTTGGCCTTCGCCTCGCTGCGGCTGAGGCCGAGCAGCCGGGCGAAGATCATGAGGTTCTCGGTGGCGGACAGGGTCTCGTCGACCGAGGCGAACTGACCTGTGACGCCGATGAGCTGGCGCACGATGTGCGCGTCGCGCACGACGTCGTGGCCGAAGACCCGGCCGGATCCGCCGTCGGGGCGCATGAGGGTCGCGAGCATGTTGATGGTGGTGGTCTTGCCGGCGCCGTTCGGGCCGAGGACGCCGTAGACGGAGCCGGTGCGCACGCGCAGGTCGACGCCGTCGACCGCGCGGTTCTCACCGAACACCTTCACGAGTCCGTCGGCCTCGAGGGCCCAGTCGGTGGGGGGATTCGTCATGCTCCGAGCATCCGCCGCCCCGCTTTCGCCGCGCTGTCTCGCCGCTGTCTCGCGCTTTCCGCGACCTGAGCGCCGCGGATCGCGCCGAGTGCGCCGACCTAGGATGGAGGGATGGGTTCCCGCATCGGCGTCGCCGTCATGGCCGCGCTCCTCGTGCTGTACATCGCGCTCGTCGGCTGGCGAGCGATCGTGCTGCTCGGCTCGGGGCAGGCGCTCGGGATCACGATGGGCGTCGCCCTGCTGGTGATGCCGCTGATCGGCGCCTGGGCGCTCGTGCGCGAGCTGCAGTTCGGCCTGGCCGCGGATCGTCTGGGCCGCACGCTGGACGGCGAGGGCGGGATGCCCGAGGCGCCGGAGAACCTGCGTCCGAACGGACGGCTGCTGCCCGAGGACGCCGACCGGCTGGTGTCGGAGTACGGAGCGGCCGCCGCTGCGGAGCCCGGGGACTGGCGGGCGCAGTACCGCCTGGGCGTCGTGCACGACGCGGCGGGTCACCGCAAGGACGCGCGTGCGGCGATCCGTGCCGCGATCCGCCTGGCCAAGCAGCCCTCCGCCCTCTGAAACGAAACGGCCGCGTCCCGGGAGGGGACACGGCCGTTCGGCGAGACGAGGAACCTCAGGCGAGAGTCGCCTCGAGCGTGATCTCGATGCCGGAGAGCGCCGCGGACACGGGGCAGCCGGTCTTGGCCTCCTGGGCGAGGCGCTGGAAGGTCTCGGGGTCGAGGCCCGGCACCGAGGCGTTGACGTTGAGGTGGCTGCCGGTGATGCCGACGCCCGGCTTGAACGTGACCGAGGCCGTCGTGTCGACGCGCTCGGCGGGGGTGCCGTTGCCGGCCAGCGCGTGCGAGAGCGCCATGCTGAAGCAGGAGGAGTGCGCGGCGGCGATGAGCTCCTCGGGCGTGGTCGTGGTGTCGGAGCCCTCCGACCGGGCCTTCCAGTTCAGGGGGAACGTGCCCAGGTGCGAGGAGGAGAAGGAGACGGATCCCTCGCCCTCGATGAGACTTCCGGTCCAGGTGGCAGCGGCTTCGCTCGTGACGGACATGGGATCCTCCGATCGGAATGGGTGAGGCTGCCAGCCTATCGACCGGGCCGGGACCGATCCGTACTTCTCAGGGAAGTCGCGGCGCGCGGCCCAGGATCCCGGCGCGCTGCAGCAGCAGGTACAGCTGGCAGCCCAGGCACAGCCCGAACGCCGCATTCAGGAAGGCGGCGACGAACGCCATCGCGGTCGCGATCGGCAGCGCCCACGGCACGCCGAGCAGATGCAGGACGAGACCGATCGTCACGACGAGCAGGCCGACGCCCTGAGCGAAGCGCGGGGGGCGCGGGTCCTCGAGCTCGCGCGGCGGAGCGAGGCGCGGACGCACGAGCGTGCGGAACAGCAGGCTCCACGGCTGGGTGCGCGGAGAGAGCACGCCCCAGAGGAAGAGCAGCGCGATCGCGAGGGTGAGCAGGAATGCGGGCTGCGTCGCCCGGAGCAGCAGGATCTGGGCCCAGAACGGGCGCCCGGCGATGAAGGCGAAGTCGCCGGAGGCGTAGGTGGCGTCCGCGAGCGGCTGATACGCGAACCAGCCGAACGAGATCGTCGTGGGCGACGGGCCCGAGACGAGCCCGAGCACGGTGGCCACGAGGAGCAGGGCGGACGTGATCCAGGCGGCGAAGCGGGGACCACGGGGATCGATGCCGGCGGGAGCGGTCATGCGGTGGCCTCCTGGACGTGTTCGGCGCCGTCGAGGGCCGAGAGCACGGCGGCCCGGGTGGGCACGCCGGTGAAGCGGGAGCGGATCCGTCCCTCCGGATCGACGATGAGCGTCGTCGGCGTGGAGAGCACCTTGTAACGTGCGGCGAGATCGGAGCGCGAGGTGAGATCGACCTCGGCGTGCACGACGCCGTCGCGTTCGTCGGCGACGGATCCGAGCATGCGCCGCACCTGCGGGCAGCGTGCGCAGAACTCGGTGCTGAACTGCACGAGGGTCGCGTGCGCGCCTAGCGGACGCATGAGATCCGTGGGATCCACGTGCCGGTCGCCGTGCACCGCGACCGCGCGGCCGTCCCTGCGACGCAGCAGCACGCCGGCGAGCACGGTCACCACGAGCAGCGCGGCGACCACGGCGACGGCGATCGGCAGGGACATGGTCCGAGGCTACGTCCGTCCGCGGGGGAGCGGGCGGATATGACGGTTCGAGTCAGGGCGCGGCCTCCGGTCCTGCCGGTCCCTGAGCCGGTCGGGCCTGGCCCGTGGTCCCGAGCCTGTCGAACGGCCCGCGCGTCGGTCGCCCCCGGTACGCTGAAACGCATGAGCGCCGCGATCCCCACGCCGTACGAAGACCTGCTCCGCGACGTGCTGGCCGGCGGCACGCACAAGGACGATCGCACCGGCACCGGCACGACCAGCGTGTTCGGCCGGCAGATCCGGTTCGACCTGTCGCAGGGCTTCCCGCTCATCACGACCAAGCGCGTGCACTTCAAGTCCATCGCCTATGAGCTGCTGTGGTTCCTGCGCGGCGACTCGAATGTGAAGTGGCTGCAGGAGAACGGCGTCACCATCTGGGACGAGTGGGCGGACGCCGACGGCGACCTCGGCCCGGTCTACGGTGTGCAGTGGCGCTCCTGGCCCACGCCGGACGGCGGCCACATCGACCAGCTGCAGCAGGTGATCGACCAGATCCGGAAGACGCCGGATTCGCGCCGCATCATCGTGTCCGCATGGAACCCGGCCGACATCCCCGACATGGCGCTGGCTCCCTGCCATGCGCTGTTCCAGTTCTACGTGGCAGACGGCAAGCTGTCCTGCCAGCTCTACCAGCGCAGCGCCGATCTGTTCCTCGGAGTGCCGTTCAACATCGCGTCCTACGCGCTACTCACCCTGATGGTGGCGCAGCAGACCGGTCTCGAGCCGGGCGACTTCGTCTGGACGGGCGGCGACTGCCACATCTACGACAACCACGTCGAGCAGGTGCGGGAACAGCTCACGCGCGAGCCCTATCCGTACCCGACCCTGAGGATCACGCGGAAGCCCGCGTCGATCTTCGATTACGCCTACGAGGACTTCGTGGTCGAGGACTACCAGCACCACCCGGCGATCCGGGCGGCGGTCGCGGTATGACCCGCATCGGCCTGGTCTGGGCCGAGGCGCACGGCGGTGTGATCGGCGCCGGCGGCACGATGCCCTGGCACGTGCCGGAGGACCTCGCGCACTTCAAGGAGGTCACGCTGGGCGCTCCCGTGGCCATGGGGCGGCGGACCTGGGAATCGCTCCCCGAGCGGTTCAGACCCCTTCCCGGTCGCGAGAACATCGTGATCACGCGGCAGGCGGGCTGGTCCGCCGATGGCGCCAGGACGGCGGGATCCCTCTCCGATGCGCTCGCCGGTCTCGACGAGGCCTGGGTGATCGGCGGGGGAGAGATCTTCCGTGAGGTGATCGGCGATGCCGACCGCCTGGAGGTGACCGAGCTCGACCTGGATGTCCCGGGCGACGCCTTCGCCCCCTCGCGCGAGGGCTTCCGCCTCGTCTCCGAGGGGGAGTGGCAGATCAGCAGGACCGGGAT
>JAITLM010000025.1 GCA_031277885.1 Microbacterium sp. | reverse complement strand
CCCCAAAACGACGAGATGCGCCCCAAACGACGCGGCTACTCCCCCGGTGCGAGCACCCCGAGCCACTCCCCGACCCGACCGTCACTGACTTTGGGACTCCCTGGCGTCCCCCGGTTTGGGGCGCGCCCTCTCGTTTTGGGGCGCGCCACGCCCGCGGAACCCGGCGGGACGCGCCCCAAAACGACGAGATGCGCCCCAAATGACGCGGCTACTCCCCCGGTGCGAGCACCCCGAGCCGCTCCCCAACCCGGCGGCACCCGCCCCGGAGACGCCCACCCCGACCGCGCGCACTCCGACCGCGCGCACCCAGACCGCGCAAACCCCGGCGCGCAGGGCCCAGCAGAGCGGCGAGCGCGGCGAGGTGCGGGAACTCGACCAGCATGCCCAGCACGATCGCGGCATGCACGAGCGGCGCGTCCGGCAGCGCGATCGTCGTCAGCGCGAGCATGAGCGGCGCGTTCCGGGCCGAGGTCGTCATGGTCAGCAGCACCCGCTCCGGCCTGGTCAACCCGAAGGCGCGCGCGACACCGTGATCCAGGGCGAAGATGACGCAGAAGAACAGGAAGACCACGCCCAGCACCCCGAAGAGCGAAGTCGGCGCGCCCAGGACGACGCGGACGTTGCCGGCGAAGATCACGAAGATCACCCCGGCGATGATCCAGGGCACCGCCCTATCCACGACCGCCCTGCACGCCGCCGCACGCGGCGCGGCCAGAGCCCTGCGGAGCAGGAAGCGCGCCCCCAGGCCGATCCCGCAGGGAAGTACGAAACCGCTCCACAGCGCGGGGATCGCCGCCACGGACGCGACGCTCTCGCCGGCGAACCAGCCCAGCCACAGCGGGTAGAGCGCGAGCTGGAGCGTCAGCTGCACCGGGATGAGCGCAGCGCCCGTCGCGGTGTCACCGTCCGCGAGGCGCGTGAACCCGAGGAACCAGTCGGTGCACGGTGCGAGGCAGTAGAGCAGCACGCCGAGCCGCACCCCGGCATCGGGCAGCAGGGACGCCAGGGCGACGGCGAGGAGCGGGACCAGCAGGAAGTTGATCCCGACGGCGACGAGGGCGGTCCTCGGCGCCGCGCGCCGCGCCCCCGGCGCCCGCCCCGGCAGCCCGAAGAAGAGAGCCGCGACGAGCAGGGCGATCAGCGGATCCGCAGCGGATCCGAGCCTCGCGGCAGTGCCGGGAAGGAGAACCCCCAGTGAACTCCCGCCCAGGATCGCGACGAGGAACAGTCCCGCCGCCGCCCCCGGACGCGTCAGAGCGTTCAGCACGCGCACTCCACGCCGCAGCAGGACAGGTCGTCGGTGAGCATGCCCGCCGCCCGCCAGGCCTCGAGCGCGCCGACATCCTTCCCCGCACGTTCGCCGATGATCCTTGCGATGTGGGCGAAGCGCTGACGGAACTTGTAGACGAAGCAGAACTTCAATCCGCCGTGCCGGATCGCCGGTCCGGACAGGAACAGGCCGGGGGCGATGGTCGACTGGTCGTCCTCGTCGAGCTCCGGCCACCCGTCCGGACGCTCGGCGAACAGCTGCGCGACCGGCCCGAGGCCCGGACCGTACCCCGCCGCCGCGATCGGGCGGGAGGAGCAGCGCAGACGGGACCCGTCGTCGATCCGCACCGCCCAGTCCTCGCCGTCCCGCACGATGCCGGTGGCCCTGCTGCCGACAAGCGAGAGCCGCCCCGTGGCCCGCGCCGCCGCCAGTCTCTCCCGGGAGCGCGGCGCGAGGCGGAAGGACGGATCCGATCCGCTGCCCGCATCCCACGGCGTCGCCCCATCGACGACCGTGACCCGAGCCCCCTGCTCGATGTGATGACAGGCGATGTCGATACCCGACTCGTAACCGCCGATCACGACGACGTCCCCGCTGCGCCGCGTCCACGCCTGCGGCGCGCGGGCGAGGTCCGCAAGACCGTTCCCGGGGATGCGCGGGTTCCGCGGCGCGTGGAACTCCCCTCCGGCCCACACGAGCGAACGCGTCCGGGCCGGCCCCCTCGCACTTCGCACCTCGAAGCCATCGTCCACCCGCTCGACAGCGATGACCTCGGCATCGGTCAGCACCGGGATCCGGAAGTGCTTCGCCACGCCCCGCAGATAGGTCGCGTATTGAACCCCGGTCGGGTAGTCGACGCCCAGACTGAACGCCGGCGACGTCTCCGGGTGGACCGCATTGAGGTCCGTCGCGCCGAACCCGTTGCCGGTGAACGACGGCGTGAGGAACGTCTGCGCCTCGGGCCACTCCAGGAACGTCTGCCCCACTCTGCCGCGCTCGAGCACCCCGAACGTCAGACCCTCCACCGCGGAAAGCGCGAGCGCGGTGCCGATGCCCGCCGGGCCGGCGCCGATCACGAGCGCGTCGAGGACGACAGGATCCTGCTCCCTGGTGCCCGCCGTCATGCGATCGATGCCCGGTGGATCGATGCGATCGACGCGTCGAGGGTCGCATCGAACTCCTCGTCGGTCTGCTTGGCGCCGAGACCGTCGAGCAGGGCGCGGCTGAAACTGGCGATCATCCCGGGGTTGCGGGAGAGGCGCGCGTTCGCGTCGTCCCGGCGGTAGCCTCCGGACAGCGCGGCGACACGGGCGACTCGGGGATGCGCCATCAGGTCGGCGTAGAAGCCGTCGATCGTCGGGAGGGTGACCTTGACCGCGACGCGGCCGGGCACGGAGAGCCTGTCGAGCCCGCGCAGCAGGGCTTCCTTCAGCTGCTCCTCCGCCTCGGTCTTGTCGGGAGCGCTGATGTCGATCTCGGGCTCGAGGATCGGCACGAGCCCGGCCGCGAGCACATGCTCGGCGATCCGGATCTGCTGCGTCACCGCCGTCTCGATGCCCACGGGGTTCGCCGCGAGGATGAAGGAGCGCTCCTTCGTGCCGAACACTCCGCGCGCTGCGGCGTCGGCGAGGGTCGCGTCCAGCCCCGGGATCTCCCGCATCGGCCGCACGCCGTCCCGCACCTCGTCCAGTCCGACGTCGATCTTGAGGAACGTCAGGACGCCCTTCGCGTTCCACAGGTGATCGACCACGTCGAGCCCCTCGACACGGCGATCGAGCGTGCCGCCGAACAGGATCGCCCCGAGGATCCGGTCGCCGGTGAACGCACGGCTGGCGATGACCCGCGACCGTGCGGCGTGGATCAGCTCGAACATCTCCGCCTCATCGGCGTAGTCGTCCGGGCCGATCCCGTAGGCGCTCAGCGCCTGGGGTGTGCTTCCGCCGCTCTGATCGAGTGCGGCGAGGAACCCCGCCCCCGTCTCGAAGCGACGGAGCCGCTCAGCGCGGGCCTGTGTGCTGTTGTCGAACATCGTGTCTCCGGGGGCTCGTCGTGCCGGTCTCGGGGCGGGTGCGGGGTCAGCCTTGACGTCCTTTGAACCGGGGGTTGAGCTTGTTGATCACGTAGACGCGGCCTCGGCGGCGCACCACCTGCGCGCCGGGCTGCTTCTTCAACGACTTGATCGATGCGCGAACCTTCATGAGCACTCCTTATCGATAATGATTATCATTACGGATGATACGGGCTTTCGCGAAGAAGGAGCAACACGTGGACATAGAGGGTGTCATCGCCGTCGTCGGATCCTGCGGGCCGGAGCGGATCGGCTTCGCCCGCCGGCTGGCCGCCCAGACGGACAGGGCGTTCATCTCGGCATCTTCCGCGGCCGGGTCGCCGAGCCCCGCGGACGAGGCGATGATCCTGACGACCTGGACGCGCCGAACGCGCGGCACCGTGGTGGACGTGCCCGAGGGGATCCCGGTGACCGAGCTGATCGGAGCCTTCGCCGAGGATCCCCGGCGCGCCGGACTTCTCGGCCTGGTGTGCGTCGTGGACGCCGCCCACCTGCTCGAGGATCTGCACCGGGACGACTACGTCCCGCTGCGCGGTGACACGGTCGGCGACCCCACTACGCCCTTGACCGCGCGCGCGGAGCTCACCGTGACCCAGCTCGAGTACGCGTCGACGATCGTCCTGATCAACTGGATGCCGCTGCCGACCGCGGATCTCGCCGTGACGATGGCGCTCGTCAGCCACCTGAGCCCGCGCGCGCAGCTGCGGCTGCAGCACGAGGCCGCGGAGCACGTCGAGCTCCGCGAGCCGTACCGCGCCGGGCAGGACCGCGCCGGATGGATGTGCGTGCTCAACGAGGAGTTCGACCCGCACATGACCGATCTGCGGGTGAGCACGCTGCGCTACGAGCAGCCTCGGCCGCTGCACCCCGACAGGCTCCGACACCTGCTCGACCGGATCGAGGCGGGCGATTTCGGGCGGGTGATCCGCTCCGCCGGCTTCTGCCGCTTCGCCACCCGCCCCGGCATCGTCGCCCAGTGGCTGCACGTCGGGCGGGTGATCTCCCTGGATCCCGTCGCCGAGGACGCCGAGCTGCGCGACGACGAGGAGCTTCTCGCTCTCGGGCAGGATCTGGCCTTCATCGGCATCGACCTCGATCGCCCCTCGCTCACCGCGGCGCTCGACGCGGCGGCCCTCGACGACGCGGAGATCGCGGCCGGCCCCACCGCGTGGGCCGGTTTCGCAGATCCGTTCCCCGCCTGGAGGACCGCGGACGACCGGAGCGCCTGATTCGCACGCTCCGAACACGACGAAGGGGGTGCGCCGCCCGCGCGGCGCACCCCCTTCGTCACGAGCACTGCGTCAGTGCTCGTCGTAGTGATCCCCGTGGACGGCGTGCCTGTGCCCGTCATGCACGTAGTCCACATGGTCACCGTGCGGCACCGCCTCATGCCCGCAGTCGGCGCCGTGCTCATGCTCCGCCGCGGTGTGCTCCGCGTGCTGATCCTCCGTGGTCATGGTTGCTCCTTCACTTCGATCTCCGATGGTTCCCCCTCCACGCCCTCAGCCGCGGCGGGTTCCTGGACGTGGGCGAGCGCGTCGGCGATCACGTGACTCCCGTGCAGATCCGCCAGTCGGTAGGTGACCTCCTTGCCGGCCCTGCGCGA
>JAITLM010000023.1 GCA_031277885.1 Microbacterium sp. | reverse complement strand
CCGCCGGCGTGGAGATGCCGATCGTCGAGCAGGTGAAGATGGTGCTGGACGGCGCCATGGATCCGCGCGACATCGCCCCCCATCTGACCACCGACGACGACACCCCGCAGGGGGAAGGGACGGGCAATGGACAAGCAGACGGTGGTGGTGCTCTTCGGAGGGCGCTCCAGCGAGCACTCGATCAGCTCCGCAACGGCGGGAGGGGTACTCCGCGCCCTTGACCGGGAGCGCTACGACGTCATCCCCGTCGGGATCACCCGCGAGGGCGCGTTCGTCCTCGAGGACGACGAGCCGGACAAGTTCCCGCTCGACGCCGCGCACCTGCCCGAGGTGGCGGACAACGGCACGCGCATCCAGTGGCCCGAGCCCGGAGGGATCCGCTCGCTGCGCGTGACCCGCGCCGACGGCTCCGTGGACGACCTGGGCGCGATCGACGTGGTGCTGCCGCTGCTGCACGGACCGCACGGCGAGGACGGCACGCTGCAGGGCTACTTCGACACGCTCGAGGTGCCCTACGCCGGCGGCGGGGTGCTGGATTCGGCGCTGTGCATGGACAAGCACTTCATGAAGGTCGCGCTGCAGGCCGCCGGCATCTCCGTCGCGCCCTGGATCACCGTGCGCGCCCGGCAGTGGGCGGAGAACCCGCAGGGCGTCCGCGCCGCCGCGGAGGAGCTGGGCTCGCCGCTCTTCGTGAAGCCCGCCCGCGCCGGCTCCAGCGTCGGGGTGTCCAAGGTGACGGATCCGGCCGAGTTCGACGAGGCGATGCGCATCGCCCTCGCCGAGGACGACAAGGTGCTCGTGGAGACCGGCGTCGTCGGTCGCGAGATCGAGGTCGCGATCCTCGAGGGTGCAGAAGGACCGCGCGCGTCGGTGCCGGGAGAGATCGTGCTGACCTCACGCGGCTTCTACGACTTCGAGGGCAAGTACCTCGGCGGCGACGGCGTGGACGTGGTCTGCCCGGCGGATCTCTCCGACGTCGAGATCGCCGCGATCCAGCAGGCCGGCGCCCGCGCGTTCGAGGCCGTGGACGGACGAGGGCTCGCGCGGGTCGACATGTTCCTCACCGCGGACGGCACGCTCGTCGTGAACGAGCTGAACACGATGCCCGGGTTCACGCCGATCTCGATGTTCCCCAAGTGCTGGATCGCGTCGGGGCTCAGCTACCGCGACCTCATCACCGAGCTGATCGAGGCGGGGCTGCGCCGCTAGTTCGACGGGCTCGGGGCGGGCGTCGCGTCCGCCCCGGGCCGCTCGACGCAGGCGTGGGTGGCGGGGATCGTCGCGATCGCCGCGGCGAGGCTCTTGTTGTCGATCACGTCGTTCGCGCTGACGCCCTTGTTCGGGGTGCTGTCGATGAACAGCTGCACGGCGGGCTTGCGGCCGTAGGTCGTGAGCGTGAGCAGCGGCGTCTTCGAGGTGTCGACGAGCCAGTCGATGCCATGACGCGTCACGCACTGCAGCGTGCTCGTGGGCTCCGCCTCGGGCAGGCCGCAGGTGAGCAGGACTACGGACGGATCGCCCCAGGCGGCCGTCGCCTGCGCGTCGGTCCACCGCCGGTCGTGCCCATCGATCGCGGGGACGTTCGTGAGCCGCACGGTCACGTCGGCGCAACGAGGGTCGTTGGCATCGTCCGCGGCGTTCAGGTGCACGGTCGAGCTGCACCCGGCCAGCAGTCCCGCTGCGAGCAGGAGGACGGTGACGACGGCGAGACGGCGGGGCATCCCTCCAGGCTACCGTTGAGAGCATGGTGGACCTTTCAGCTCCCGGATCCGATGCGACCGCGAAGGGCTTCGGATCCGACGATCCGATGATCGGCGACGTGAGCGAGGGGCGCGTGCTGCGCACGATCCTGAGCCGGACGCCCGCGGGGCGCGACGCGCTGCTCGGGCCCGGCGACGACGCCGCCGTGATCGCGGCTCCGTCCGGATCCGTGGTGGCGACCACCGACACGCTCGTGGAGGGGCCGGACTTCCGCGCGGCCTGGTCGAACGGCTACGACCTGGGCTGGAAGTCGGCGGCGGTGAACCTCGCGGACATCGCGGCGATGGGCGCGCGTCCGACAGCGCTGCTCGTGGCACTCGCGGTGCCCAAGGACCGCCGGCTGTCGTTCGTCGCCGCCCTGGCCGATGGCTTCCGCGACGCCTGCGCCGCCCTCGCTCCGGGCTGCGCGGTGGTGGGCGGGGACCTGACCGTGTCGGCGACGCTGATGATCGCGGTCACCGCGCTCGGGGACCTCGAAGGCCGCCAGGCCGTCACCCGCTCCGGTGCCCGGGTGGGCGACGACATCGCGATCGCGGGGGAGATGGGGGTCGCGGGCCACGGACTGTCCGTGCTGTTCCAGCGCTTCCACCGCGACGGTGCGGCGATCCCCGTGGACGCCGCGGCCCTGGGCGAGGGGGAGGCCGAGGCGATCGCCGCGCAGCTGCGCCCGGTGCCGCCGATCGGGCTGGGTCCGATGGCCGCGATCGCCGGCGCCAGCGCGATGATGGACGTCTCCGACGGGCTCGCCCTGGATGCCGGCCGCATGGCGGAGGCCTCGGGCGTCACGATCGCCCTGGAGCAGACCGCGCTCGGCGCGCACCCGCGTCGCGCGCTGGCCGGCGGCGAGGATCATGCGCTGCTCGCCGCTTTCCCGGCCGGCGTGCTGCCGCCGGGCTTCCGCCGGATCGGATCCGTGATCGCGGCGGTGCCGGACGCCCCGGTGCTGTGCGACGGCGAACCGGTCGGCCCTCTCGGCTGGGACCCCTACCGGGATGCCGGAGCCGACGTCTCGCACTGACCGTCAGGGGACCGTCGGCTCCGCCCACCACAGGGCGGTGTCGCCGTAGGCCTTCTCCCGGAGGAGGCTGAGACCGGCGGCGGCGAGATCCGGCGGCGTGGAGCGTTTCGCCCGCTCGATCACGACGACGGCGTCGGGGGAGAGCAGCGGTGCGAGAGCGACCAGGTCGGCCGTCATGTCGGCATCGGACAGATCGTACGGCGGGTCGGTGAAGACGAGGTCGAACGGACCTGCGGCGCGGGCGAGGTAGCCGTGCACGGACGACTCCTGCACGCTCGTCCTCCCGGCCGCATCGCCGCCCAGCGCCTTCGCGACCGCGGCGGCATTGCGACGGACGACCGCAGCGGCGGGCCGCCCTCTTTCGACGAGCACGGCGCTGCGCGCGCCGCGGCTGAGCGCCTCCAGGCCGAGGGCTCCGGATCCGGCGTAGAGATCGAGCACGCGCGCGTCCGCGATCGCATCCATCGAGGACAGCGCGCCGAACAGCGACTCGCGCACCCGATCGCTCGTGGGCCTGGTTCCCTGCCCCGGCACATCCAGGCGGGTGCCGCCGGCCGCTCCGGCGATGATTCTCGTCACCCGTTCACCCTATTCGCCCCGAGGAGGACGCCCCCGCGCGGGCCGTCCCGCGACCCGCCGCGTCATACGTCGGCACAACGGCCCTCGGTGAGCGGAGCAGGGCCAAGATGGAGGAGTGGCCGAACCCCTTGCAGCACTGATCAGCATGCCCCGCCCGCAGATCATCGAGGCGGGTGAGGGCGTCGGACTCGCGACCTACACCTGGGGCGATCCGGATGCGCCCGTCGTGCTGCTCGTGCACGGTTTCGCCTCCAGCACGCGAGACAACTGGGTGCTCACGGGCTGGGCACGCGCGCTGGAGCGCGCCGGCTACCGGGTGCTCGGCATCGACCAGCGCGGCCATGGTGCGAGCGAGAAGCCGCGCCAGCCCGAGGACTACACGATGCGCACACTCGCCGGCGACATCGAACAGGTGCTCGACACCTACCTCGTCGACGAGGCCCTCTACCTCGGCTACTCCCTGGGCGCCCGCGTGGGCTGGGAGGTGCTGCGCGACCTCGGCGACCGCGTCCCGCGCGCCGTGCTGGGCGGCATCCCCGACGGTCGCCCGCTGGAGCGGCTCGACGTTGCCGAGGTGCGGGCGTACCTGGCCGACGGGACGCCGGTCGCAGACCCCGCCACGCGGGACTACATCGCCCTCACCGAACGCGTGCCGGGCAACGACCTCGACGTGATGCTCGCGCTCGCGCTCGGCATGCGCGGGGAGGCGCGCACGATCGATCCGGATCCGGTCACCGCACCGGCGCAGCCGATCCTCTTCGCGACCGGATCCGAAGACCCCATCATCGACGGGTCGCGTCGCCTCGCCGATGCCTCGCCGCATGGATCCTTCTTCGAGATCCCCGGCCGGCATCACTTCAACGCGCCGGGGTCGAAGGCGTTCCGGGACGCGGCACTGGAGTTCCTCGGCGGTTGAGCACGATCCGCGCCGCGGCGCCGTCCTCGTGTGAGGGCGGCGCGCGCTGTCCGGAGCCCGCTCTAGACTTCTGAGCATGCCGCTCCGCCTCGATTCGCCGCTCGCCGTCGCGGTCGGCGACGGGAACGCGAAGGCGCTGCAGAAGGCCTTCGGCATGAGCACGGTCTGGGATCTGCTCTCGCACTACCCGCGCCGCTACGCGAACCGCGGCGAGCTCACCCCGATCCTCGACCTCCCGAAGGGCGAGACGGTCACGATCGTCGCCGAGGTGATGTCGGTGAGCGTGCGCGACATGAAGAACCGCCGCGGCGCGATGATGACGGTCGACATCGGCGACGGCGTCGGGCGCATGGTGCTGACGTTCTTCGCCAAGTACCGCGGCCAGCTCGAATGGCGCGAGAAGGAGCTGCGGGTCGGTCGACGGGGCGTGTTCACCGGCAAGGTCGGCGACTACCGGGGCGTCACCCAGTTCGCGCACCCGCAGTACGAGATGTTCGACGACGAGCTGCGTGCGCGCACCCAGGCCGACGTGCTGGTGACCACGCCGCTGCCGATCTACCCGGCCACGGCGGCGCTCACCACGTGGCAGATCGAGAAGATGGTCGGCACGGTCCTGGACGATCTCGGCCTCGTCCCGGAGCCCCTTCCCGAAGAGGTGCGTCGCGAGGAGGGGCTGCTCGATGCGCGCGTCGCGCTCGAGCGGATCCACCGCCCCCACACCAAGGACGAGATCGCGCCGGCGATCCGCACGCTGCGCATGCACGAGGCGCTCACGCTGCAGAGCGCCCTCATGCAGCAGCGCTATCTCGTGCGCATGCTCGACGCCACGGCTCGCCCGGCGAAGCCCGGCGGGCTGCTGGAGCGCTTCGACGCCGCGCTGCCGTTCGAGCTCACCCCCGATCAGGAGGCGGTCGGCGAGACGATCGCCGCGGACCTCGTCGGCGGGGCGCCGATGAACCGGCTGGTCCAGGGAGAGGTCGGATCTGGCAAGACGCTGGTCGCCCTGCGCGCCATGCTGCAGGTCGCCGAATCGGGCGGCCAGGCCGCGCTCATCGCGCCGACCGAGGTGCTCGCCGGGCAGCACCTGCGCTCGATCACGAAGATGCTCGGGCCGAAGCTCGCCCCGCTCGTGATGCCCACGCTGCTCACGGGGCAGATGTCCGCCCCCGAGCGCCGCAAGGCCGCCCTGAGGGTCGCGGCCGGTCAGGCCCTCATCGTGGTGGGAACGCACGCGCTGCTGGGGGAGAAGACGACCTTCGCCGACCTCGGCCTCGTGGTCGTCGACGAGCAGCACCGGTTCGGCGTCGAGCAGCGCGAGGCGCTGCGTGCCAAGGGCACGAGCCCGCACGCTCTCGTGCTCACCGCGACCCCGATTCCGCGCACCGTCGCGATGACCGTGTTCGGCGACCTCGACACCTCGGTGATCCGCACGATGCCCCGCGGGCGCGCGGGCATCGAGACCTTCGTCGCCCCGCTCGCCGACCACCCCGGCTGGTTCGCGCGGGTGTGGGAGCGCGCCGCGGAGGAGATCGAGAAGGGCCGTCAGGTGTTCGCGGTGTGCGCCGCGATCGACACCGACGATGGCGCCGAGGAGGCGGATCAGGAGCACTTCGCGGACGAGGAGGAGGAGAGCCGCGGACCGCGCTGGGGCGTGGTGCAGCTGTTGGCCGCCCTCGCCACGCATCCGAAACTGGGCGCCGTGCGGATCGCGGGTCTGCACGGGCGCATGAGCGCGGATGAGAAGGACACGATCATGCAGTCCTTCGCCCGCGGCGAGATCGACCTCCTCGTCGCGACCACCGTGATCGAGGTCGGCGTCGACGTTCCGAACGCCTCGACCATGATCGTCCTGGAGGCCGACCGGTTCGGCGTCTCCCAGCTGCACCAGCTGCGCGGGCGCATCGGCCGCGGTGGCGTGCCTGGTCTGTGCCTGCTGGTCACCGAGGCCGAGCAGGGGACTCCCGCCCGTGACCGCGTCGACGCCGTGGCGGCCACGCTCGACGGGTTCGTGCTCGCCGAGGTCGACCTCGATCTGCGCGGCGAGGGCGATGTGCTCGGCGCACGTCAGTCCGGGGCGAAGTCGTCGCTCAAGCTGCTGCGGGTCATCAAGGACTCGGATCTGATCGCCCAGGCACGTGCGATCGCCGAGGAGATCATCGAGGCGGATCCGGCGCTGCAGCAGCACGAGGGGCTGCGCGAGGCGATGGCGCAGCGGCTCAGCATCGACGATCGTGCGGCGCTCGCCAAGAACTGAGCGCGCCGAGAGGCCGCCGTTCGGCTGACGCAGAGATCCGCGCCGCTAGGGTGGATGCATGCGATGCACTGAGCGATCGGAGGAGACGAAGTGAGCGCTCGGATCGCCGTCGTCCCCGGTTCCTTCGACCCGCCGACCCTCGGCCATCTGGATGTCATCCGGCGTGCCGCAGCCCTCTACGACGAGCTGCACGTGCTGGTGGTGCACAACCCGGACAAGCAGGCGATGCTGCCCGTCGCCCAGCGCCTCACGCTGCTGGAGGAGTCGATCGCCGAGGCCGGCGTGACGGGAACCGTCATCATCGGATCCTGGAGCATGGGCCTCCTGGTCGACTACGCCAGGGATGTGAACGCCGGGGTGCTCGTCAAGGGGATCCGCTCGCAGGTCGACGTGGCGTACGAGTCGCCGATGGCGATCGTCAACCGCCACCTGGCCGACATCGAGACCGTGTTCCTGCTGCCGGATCCCGCGCACGCCCTTGTCTCCAGCTCGCTCGTGCGCCAGGTCGCCGCGCTCGGCGGCGATGTGTCGCCGTTCGTGCCGCCGGCGGTCGCCCGCTTCCTCGACACCGGCTCGCGCGGCATCTGAGGACCGGCCTGTGTCCAGGTCGGCCCGGTAGACTGTTCCGGTGAAGACGCGACGCAATGGACCGTTCGTGCTGCCCGTGCGCGACATCGTTCGCCGACCGGGAGAGATGCGCGAGCACCGCATCACGATCCCTCTCGCGGAGCAGTGGGGCGAAGGCCTCGTCTCCGTCGAGAAGGGCGAGGAACTCGACCTCGACATCCGGCTGGAGTCGGTGCACGAGGGCATCCTCGTCACCGGAGAGGTCGATTCGACGTACCGCGGAGAGTGCGGACGATGCCTGAATCCGATCGAAGAGCCTGTCGAAGTCGAGTTTCAAGAGCTTTTCGCGTACCCTGGAGAGGAAGCGAACGACTTCGAGGTTCAAGACGACCACGTGGATCTTGAAACTCTGGTCAGGGACGCGGTGGTTTTGGCGCTCCCGTTTCAGCCGGTGTGTCAGCCGGATTGCCCTGGACTCGACCCCGAGACCGGTGAGCGGCTGACCGGAAGCGCCGGGAAAGAGCATGACGCTCCCGTCGATCCTCGATGGGCCGCGCTCCAGCAGATCACAGACCACGGAAACGCAGCGGAATAGCTGCGCGCCCAGAACACAGAAGGTAAGCAACCATGGCCGGTAACCCCCCGAAGCGCAAGGTCTCCCGTTCGAACACCCGCTCGCGTCGCGCGCAGTGGAAGGCGGAGGCTCCTGCCCTCGTCAAGACCATCGAGAACGGCAAGGTCGTCTACAGCCGTCCCCACCAGGCGAAGGTCGTCACCGACTCGCAGGGCACCGAACTGTTCCTCGAGTACAAGGGCCGCAAGGTCGCCGACGTCTGATCGATCCGTCGATCATGGCAGAAGTCCCCGCAGGGACGCGCCCTCTTTCTGAGCAGCTCGGAGTCGATATCGACCCCGAGCTGCTTCAGCTTGCGCTCACGCATCGT
>JAITLM010000022.1 GCA_031277885.1 Microbacterium sp. | reverse complement strand
CGGCCTAAACTTTCATCAATCAAGATTTTCTTTCCATAATTCGGAAAGTGCCGATCTAAGACATCAAGGACGATCTCATGAGCTACACCGTCAACGCCTCGATCCTGCTGACCGACCTCCCGATCCTGGAGCGCCCGGCCGCCGCGAAGGCCGCCGGCTTCGACGCCGTGGAGTACTGGTGGCCGTTCTCCGTCGCCGTGCCCGCACAGGACGAGGTCGACGCCTTCGTCGCCGCGATCCAGGACGCGGGCGTGCAGCTGACCGGCCTCAACTTCTTCGCCGGCGACATGCCGGGCGGCGACCGCGGCCTCGTGTCGTGGGTCGGCCGCGAGGACGAGTTCGCGGGCAACATCGACGTCGTCGTCGGGATCGGCCGCCGCCTCGGCACCAAGGCGTTCAACGCGCTCTACGGCAACCGCCTCGAGGGCGTCGACGAGAAGGCGCAGGACGACCTCGCCGTGAAGAACCTCGCCGCCGCGGGACGCGCGGTCGCCGAGCTCGGCGGCGTCGTGCTGCTCGAGCCGGTCAGCGGCACCCCGGCCTACCCGCTGAAGACCGCGGCCGACGCGCTCGCGATCATCGCACGCGTGAAGGACGAGGAGGGCGTGGACAACGTCAAGCTCCTCGCCGACTTCTACCACCTCGCCGTCAACGGCGACGATGTGCCGGCCGTGATCGCCGGCCACACCGCGGAGTTCGGGCACATCCAGATCGCCGATGCCCCCGGCCGCGGCGAGCCCGGCACCGGCGAGCTGCCGCTCGGCCAGTGGATCTCCGATGCGCAGTCGGGCGGCTACACCGGCGTCATCGGCCTCGAGTACAAGGCCACCCAGGCGGATCCCTTCGCCTGGACCACCACCGCGGCCGCCCAGGCCTGACCTCACCCGACTTTCCGCGAAGGAGCGAAGACATGACCCGCATCGCATTCATCGGCCTCGGCATCATGGGCCTGCCCATGGCCAAGAACCTCGTCACGGCGGGCTACGACGTCGTCGGCTACAACCGCAGCCAGGAGGCGATCGACAAGCTCGTCGCCGCCGGAGGCGCCGGGGCCACCGGCATCGCCGACGCCGTGAAGGACGCCGACGTCGTCATCACGATGGTTCCGGACTCCCCGGACGTCGCGGGCGTCGTGCAGGGCCCGGACGGGGTCTTCGCGAATGCCAAGGCCGGCGCACTCTGGATCGACAACTCCTCGATCCGCCCTGACGTGGCCAAGGAGCTCGCCGAGGAGGCCGTCGCCGCAGGGCTCGGCGTCGTCGACGCTCCGGTCTCCGGCGGCGAGCAGGGCGCGATCGACGCGGTCCTCTCGATCATGGTCGGCGGATCCGCGGAGGACTTCGCCGCCGCGGAGCCCGTGCTGAAAGCGATCGGCAAGACCATCGTGCACGTCGGCCCCGCGGGCGCCGGCCAGACGGTCAAGGCCGCCAACCAGCTCATCGTGGCGGTCAACATCCAGGCGCTCGCCGAGGCCGTCACGTTCCTCGAGGCGTTCGGCGTCGACACCGACGCGGCGCTCAAGGTCCTCGGCGGAGGACTCGCCGGATCCAAGGTCCTCGACCAGAAGGGCCAGAAGATGCTGAACCGCGACTTCGCGCCCGGCTTCCGCCTCGCCCTCCACAACAAGGATCTGGGCATCGTCACCTCGGCCGCTCGTTCCGTCGGGGTCACCGTCCCGCTCGGCTCGGCCGTCGCGCAGCTCGTGAACGCCCTCGTCGCCCGCGGCGACGGAGGCCTCGACCACTCCGGCCTGTTCAAGCTCACCACCGAGCTCTCCGGCCGCGACTGATCACTCTCCCTTCTCGGGGTCGCAGCGTCCTTCGTCTCGCTTCGCTCGCTCAGGAACCGACCTTCTCCGGTCCCTGAGCGAGGAGCGAAGCGACGAGTCGAAGGGCACGACCCCCATCAAGCCAAAGGAAACTCCCATGACCCGCATGCGTGCAGTCGACGCGATCGTCCAGATCCTGATCAAGGAAGGCGCGGACGAGGCGTTCGGCCTCCCCGGCGCCGCCATCAACCCCCTCTACTCCGCGATGCGCGCCAACGGCGGCATCCGGCACACGCTCGCCCGCCACGTCGAGGGCGCGAGCCACATGGCCGACGGCTACAGCCGCACCGCCGACGGGCGCATCGGCGTGTGCCTCGGCACCTCCGGCCCCGCCGGCACCGACATGATCACGGGCCTCTACGCCGCGATCGCCGACTCCATCCCGATGCTCTGCATCACCGGCCAGGCGCCGGTCGCGAAGCTCGACAAGGAGGACTTCCAGGCCGTCGACATCGCGTCGATCGCGAAGCCGGTCACCAAGTTCGCCAAGACCGTCCTGGAGGGCGCGCAGGTGCCCGGCGTCTTCCAGAGCGCGTTCCAGATCATGCGCTCCGGCCGCCCCGGCCCGGTGCTGATCGACCTGCCCTTCGACGTGCAGATGACCGAGATCGAGTTCGACATCGACACCTACGAGCCGCTGCCCGTGGCGAAGCCGGTCGCGACCCGCGCGCAGGCCGAGAAGGTGCTCGACCTGCTGGTCGCCTCGAAGCACCCGGCGATCATCGCCGGCGGCGGCATCGTGAACTCCGGCGCCTCGGCCAAGCTCGTCGAGCTCGCCGAGACCCTGGGCGTGCCGGTGTTCCCGACCCTGATGGGCTGGGGCGTGCTCGCCGACGACCACCCGCTGGCCGCCGGCCTGGTCGGGATCCAGACCTCGCAGCGCTACGGCAACGCGAGCTTCCTGGAGAGCGACTTCGTGCTGGGCATCGGCAACCGCTGGGCCAACCGCCACACCGGCGGACTGGACACCTACCGCAAGGGCCGCACGTTCGTGCACGTCGACATCGAGCCCACCCAGATCGGCCGCGTGTTCGCGCCCGACTACGGCGTGGTCTCCGACGCGGGCGCGTTCATCGACGCCCTGCTCGAGGCCGCCCGCGAGCGCGTCGCCGAGCTGCCCGACTACAACGGCTGGGCCCAGGAGTGCCGCGACCGCAAGGCGCGCCTCCAGCGCAAGACGAACTTCGACGACGTGCCGATGAAGCCGCACCGCGTCTACCAGGAGATGCTCTCCGCGTTCGATCGCGACACCACGTTCGTCACCACGATCGGCCTGTCCCAGATCGCCGGCGCGCAGCTGCTGCACGTGTACGGTCCGCGCAAGTGGATCAACGCCGGCCAGGCAGGGCCCCTGGGCTGGACCGGCCCCGCCGCCCTCGGCGTCGTGCGCGGCAAGCCGGGCGAGCAGGTCGTCGCGCTCTCGGGCGACTACGACTTCCAGTTCATGATCGAGGAGCTCGCGGTGGGCGCGCAGCACAAGCTGCCGTACATCCACGTCGTGGTGAACAACAGCTACCTGGGCCTGATCCGCCAGTCGCAGCGCGGCTTCGAGATGGACTACGAGGTGTCGCTCGCGTTCGACAACGTGAACACCCCGCAGGACTCGTCGAGCATCGCGACGGGCTACGGCGTGGACCACGTCAAGGTGGCCGAGGGCCTCGGTGCCAAGGCGCTGCGCGTCGAGCGTCCGGAGGATCTCGCCGCGGGCTTCGCCGAGGCGCAGCGCCTGCGCGACGAGTTCCAGGTGCCCGTGGTCGTCGAGGTGATCCTCGAGCGCGTCACCAACATCGCCATGGGCGCGGATCTCGACACCATGAACGAGTTCGAGGACCTCGCGACGTCGCCCGCCGACGCCCCCGAGGCGATCTACGCGCTGCTCGACTGAGTCGCCTCCTCCTCGACCCGTAGCATTCACACCATGCGCATCCTGATCGCCTCGGACAAGTTCAAGGGCTCCGCCACGGGCCCCGCGGTCGCCGCGGCTCTCGCGGAGGGGATCTCCCAGGCCGCGCCGGGGACCGTCATCGACGCGGTCCCCGTCGCGGACGGGGGAGAGGGCACGGTCGACGCCGCCCTCGCCGCCGGGTTCGAGGCGGTCACCGCGACGGCGACCGGGCCCACGGGGCTGGCCGTCGAGGCGCGCTTCGGCGTGCGCGACGGTCAGGCCATCATCGAGATGGCCGCGGCGAGCGGGCTCGACCTGCTGCCCGGCGGCGTCAAGGACGCGCTCGGCGCCACGAGCCGCGGCACCGGAGAGCTCATCCTCGCGGCGCTCGATCGCGGTGCCACCGGCATCGTGCTCGGCATCGGCGGCAGCGCCAACACCGACGGCGGCGCAGGCATGCTGCAGGCGCTCGGTGTCTCGCTGCGCGACGCCGAAGGGCGGGAGCTGCCGGGCGGCGGGGGCGCGCTCGCGCGCATCGCCACGGTGGACGTGTCGGCGCTGGATCCGCGTCTCGCGGCCGCCGAGATCGTGCTCGCGAGCGATGTCGACAACCCGCTCCTCGGCGAGCGGGGCGCGCCCGCCGTGTTCGGCCCGCAGAAGGGCGCGAGCCCGGAGGACGTGGCCCTGCTCGACGCCGCCCTGGCCCGCTACGCGGGGCTGCTCGAGCAGCAGCCCGGCATCCGCGCCGCCACGGACCTTCCCGGAGCGGGCGGCGCCGGAGGGGTGGGCTATGCCGCTCTCGCCGCCCTCGGCGCGCGCCGCGAACCGGGCGTCGAGGTCGTGCAGCGTCTCACCGGGCTCGCCGAGGCCCTCGGCTCCGGAGACGCCAAGGCCGACCTCGTCATCACCGGCGAGGGCAGCCTCGACAACCAGAGCCTGGGCGGCAAGACCCCGCTCGGCGTCGCGGCGGCCGCGCGCGCCGCGGGGATCCCCGTCATCGCCGTGTGCGGACGTTCGACGCTGAGCCCGGAGACGGCGCAGGCGGCCGGGTTCGCCCGCGTCTACGCGCTCAGCGAGCTGGAGCCCGATCCGGCCCGCAGCATGGCCGAGGCCGTCTCCCTGCTCACCGAGGTGGGCCGCCGCATCGGCGCCGAGGTGGGCGAGCTCGCACGGCAGGGCTGAGCCCCGGGCTCAACGCCCTTGTGCTCCGGATCCGGAGCACAATGAAATCCAACGAAGCACGACCGGCGCTCGCCGGAGGAAAGGATCCGCACGACATGTCGCAGGATCAGCACGACCCCGCAGGCTCGCACTACGACCTCGTGATCCGCGGCGAGCGGGTCCTGACCAGCTCCGGCATCCGTCCCCGTGAGGTCGGTGTGCGCGGCGGCGTCATCATCGCGATGGAGCCGCTCGGCAACGGCCTTCAGGCGGACGAGATCATCGAGCTCGCCGAGGACGAGACCCTGATCCCCGGACTCGTCGACACGCACGTGCACGTCAACGAGCCCGGCCGCACCGAGTGGGAGGGCTTCTCCTCCGCCACCAAGGCCGCCGCCGCCGGAGGCGTGACCACGATCCTGGACATGCCGCTCAACAGCATCCCGCCGACGATCGACGTCGAGGCGCTGGACATCAAGCGCGACGTCGCCCGCGACCAGGTGCACGTCGACGTGGGCTTCTGGGGCGGGGCCGTCCCGGGCAACGTCGACAAACTGCGCGGGCTGCACGACGCCGGCGCGTTCGGGTTCAAGTGCTTCCTGCTGCACAGCGGGGTCGACGAGTTCCCACCGCTGGATCCGGACGAGCTCGAGGCCGACATGCGCGAGCTCGCGACGTTCGACTCGGTCATGATCGTGCACGCCGAGGACTCCCGCGCGATCGACCGCGCTCCCAAGCCCGATGGCGACGACTACGCCAAGTTCCTCGCCTCGCGCCCCCGCGGCGCCGAGAACCTCGCGATCGCCGAGGTCATCGAGCGCGCCCGCTGGACCGGCGCCCGCGCGCACATCCTGCACCTGTCCTCCTCGGACGCGCTGCCGATGCTGCGCTCCGCGAAGCACGACGGGATCCGGCTCACGGTCGAGACCTGCCCGCACTACCTCACGCTCACGGCCGAGGAGATCCCCCTCGGCGCGACCGCGTTCAAGTGCTGCCCGCCGATCCGCGAGGCCGGCAACCGCGAGCTGCTCTGGCAGGGCCTGGAGGACGGCACGATCGACTTCATCGTCTCGGACCACTCGCCCTCGACGCTCGACCTCAAGGACCTGGAGAACGGCGACTTCGCCGTGGCCTGGGGAGGGGTGGCATCGCTGCAGCTCGGGCTCTCGCTGATCTGGACCGAGGCGCGCCAGCGCGGCCTGTCCCTGGAGACCGTGGTGTCGTGGATGAGCGAGAAGCCGGCGCAGTTCGCCGGTCTCACCGGCAAGGGCCGGATCGCCCCGGGCTACGACGCGGACTTCTCGATCTTCGCCGCGGACGACGCCTACATCGTGGACGTGACGAAGCTGCATCACAAGAACCCGCTCACGCCCTACAACGGCAAGGCGCTCGCCGGCCGGGTGCGCAAGACCTACCTGCACGGCACGGAGATCGACTTCACGACCCCGCGCGGCCGCCTGCTCCGCCGCGGCATGGCCGAGGTCGGCTGACCCGCCCTCCCTCCTTCCGAGTCGTCCCCCTCAGCGGAGCCCATGGCGTGCGCTGACGGGGACGACTCGAAGGTAGGAGGCGCCGGAAGCTCGTCGGCGGTGTGTGACAACGGAGTCGCCATCGTCGGCGGATCCCCACGCCCCTGACCGTACGACGAAGGCGCCGGTCGCGAGTCTGCGACCGGCGCCTTCGTCGTGCTCCGAGGGTTGCCGCTGTCGCGATCGAGCGCACTCCGGCTCTTGTCCCCGCGAGTCGGATCCGGTAAACTTGAGTCCAATCAACTCAACTTTGAAGAGTCGGACCGGATCCGGCTCTTCCGCCACAGACGCAAGGAGAACCCAGGAGGACGAATGGCCACCCCTCAGACGGCACAGCAGGACGAGCAGCAGTCGGCGCTCGAACAGTTCGGCATCAACCTCACCGATCGCGCCCGGCAGGGCAAGCTCGATCCGGTGATCGGGCGCGACGCGGAGATCCGCCGGGTGAGCCAGGTGCTCACCCGGCGCACCAAGAACAACCCGGTGCTGATCGGCGAGCCCGGCGTCGGCAAGACCGCCGTCGTCGAGGGGCTCGCGCAGCGCATCGTCGCCGGTGACGTGGCCGAGTCGCTCAAGGACAAGGAGCTCGTGTCGCTGGACATCTCCGCCCTCGTGGCGGGAGCCATGTACCGCGGCCAGTTCGAGGAGCGCCTGAAGAGCGTGCTCAAGGAGATCACCGAGTCGGACGGCCGCGTCATCACGTTCATCGACGAGCTGCACGTGCTCATGGGGGCGGGCGGGGGAGAGGGATCCGTCGCCGCCTCCAACATGCTCAAGCCCATGCTCGCCCGCGGCGAGCTGCGTCTCATCGGCGCCACCACGCTCAACGAGTACCGCGAGTTCATCGAGAAGGACGCGGCGCTCGAGCGCCGGTTCCAGCAGGTCTACGTCGGCGAGCCCTCCGTCGAGGACACGATCGCGATCCTCCGCGGCCTCAAGGGCCGCTACGAGGCGCACCACGGCGTGACCATCAGCGACTCCGCGCTGGTCGCGGCCGCGTCGCTGTCGAACCGCTACCTGCCGAGCCGCCAGCTGCCGGACAAGGCCATCGACCTCATCGACGAGGCCATGAGCCGGCTCAAGATGGAGATCGACTCGAGCCCCGTCGAGATCGACCAGCTCAAGCGCTCGGTCGACCGGATGCGTCTCGAGGAGCTCGCGCTCAAGAAGGAGAAGGACGCGGCCTCGAAGGAGCGCCTCGCGAAGCTCCGCGAGCAGATGGGGGAGGCCGAGGCCGAGCTCAAGGGCCTCGAGGCGCGCTGGGAGCGCGAGCGCGGCGGCCTGAACCGGGTCGGGGATCTGAAGAAGCGTCTCGACGAGGCCTTCACCGAACGCGACCGGGCCCTGCGCGACGCCGACTACGTGAAGGCGTCGAAGCTCGAGTACGAGACCATCAAGCAGTTGCAGGCGCAGCTCGCCGACGCCGAAAGGCAGGCGGATGCGCAGAGCGACGAGCCCCGCATGGTGAACGAGCAGGTCACCGACGAGGACATCGCGGCCGTGATCGCGGCCTGGACCGGGATCCCCGTGGGCCGGCTGCTGCAGGGCGAGAGCGAGAAGCTCCTGCATCTGGAGCGCGAACTGGGCCGGCGTCTGATCGGGCAGAAGGAGGCGGTCGCGGCCGTCTCGGACGCGGTGCGCCGCTCGCGCGCCGGCATCAGCGACCCCGGCCGGCCGACCGGATCCTTCCTCTTCGTCGGTCCCACCGGCGTCGGCAAGACCGAGCTCGCCAAGGCGCTCGCCGAATTCCTCTTCGACGACGAGCACGCCATGGTGCGCATCGACATGTCGGAGTACGGCGAGAAGCACTCGGTCTCGCGGCTCGTCGGCGCCCCTCCCGGATACGTCGGCTACGAGCAGGGCGGGCAGCTCACGGAGGCCGTTCGGCGGCGCCCCTACAGCGTCGTCCTGCTGGACGAGGTCGAGAAGGCCCACCCCGAGGTGTTCGACGTGCTGCTCCAGGTCATGGATGACGGCCGCCTCACCGACGGTCAGGGCAGGACGGTCGACTTCTCGAACGTCATCCTGATCCTCACGAGCAACATCGGATCTCCGATCCTGATCGACCCCACGCTCTCGCCCGACGAGAAGCGCGACGCCGTGATGGCCCTCGTGCGACAGGCGTTCAAGCCCGAGTTCATCAACCGTCTCGACGACATCGTGATGTTCCAGGCCCTCACGGAGGACGACCTGGCGCAGATCGTGGAGCTCACGATCGACCAGCTGCAGCGGCGCCTCGCCGATCGACGGCTGACGCTCGCCGTCACGCCGGACGCGCGCGCCTGGCTCTCCGAGCGCGGCTACGACCCGGTGTTCGGCGCGAGGCCTCTGCGTCGCCTCATCCAGAACGAGGTGCAGAACCGGCTCGCCTCGGCGCTGCTGTCGGGGCGGGTGCACGACGGCGACGTCGTCCGCGTCGACGTCGCGGCGGACGGATCCTCCCTCGTGCTCACGAGCGAGGGGCCGGCCGTTCCGACGCCTCCTCGGACCGATGCGGACGACGACGTGATCGAGGCCGAGCTGCTCGACGAGTGATGCGGTGACGTGTGCGGAAGGGCCCTGGATCTCCCTGATCCGGGGCCTTTTCCGTACGGTCGGGGCAGGATCCGCGGGAGTCTTGATATCCACATTATGAAAGTCGGACTCCGAGATTCGGAAAAAATGCTTGACTCCGGATCCGCCCCGCCGTTAGCCTGAGGGAGTCTCCAGAGCTGGAGACGCATCAGGACTAACAGCACATCCGCCCCGCATGCGAGGCGGAACGCGCGACTCGCCGTCGAACCGCCATCGCATGGCGTTGCGGACGGCCGCCGCCTCGCTCACCTGGTGCTCTGCCCCCGACGAAGAGGTCGAATTGACTACCAAGCAGAAGCAGAAGAAGGAGTTCGTCCGCCCCGAGGACGAGCGCCTGCCGATCGGCGCGACCATCGGCTACGGCATCCAGCACGTGCTCACGATGTACGGCGGCATCATCGCCCCGCCGCTCATCATCGGGCAGATCGCGGGGCTCAAGCCTGCGGAGATTGGCGTGCTCATCGCCGCGTGCCTGTTCATGGGCGGCCTCGCCACGATCCTGCAGACCGTCGGCGTCCCGTTCTTCGGATCCCAGCTGCCCCTCGTGCAGGGCGTCTCGTTCGCGGGTGTCGCGACGATGGGCGCGATCGTCACGAGCGGCGGCGGCCTGCCCGCGGTCTTCGGATCCGTGATCGCCGCCTCGGTGATCGGTCTGCT
The DNA here is from genome assembly GCA_031277885.1 of Microbacterium sp. Taxonomy (GTDB): domain Bacteria; phylum Actinomycetota; class Actinomycetes; order Actinomycetales; family Microbacteriaceae; genus Microbacterium. The sequence goes on along the minus strand of JAITLM010000022.1, from coordinate 3,058 downwards.
CATCGCCCCGGTGTTCGCGACCGTGATCCGGTTCTTCCCCCCGGTCGTGACCGGAACCGTGATCACCACGATCGGTCTCAGCCTGCTGCCGGTCGCGGCCGGCTGGATCGTCGGCACCGGGGAGGGCGGCGCGGCGAAGGGCGCTCCGGCCGACAACCTCCTGCTCGCCGGCATCACGCTCGTGATCGTCCTGATCCTCAGCAAGATCCCGGTGGGCGCCATCTCGCGCCTCGCGATCCTGCTCTCGATCGTGCTCGGCACGATCGTCGCGATCTTCCTGGGCAAGGCCGACTTCAGCAAGGTCGGCGAGGGCGACATCTTCGCCCTTCCGCAGATCTTCGGATTCGGCATGCCGACGTTCCAGCTCGCCGGTATCATCTCGATGTTCATCGTGATCCTGGTGACGCTGACCGAGACCACCGCCGACATCCTCGCCGTGAGCGAGATCGTGGGCACCAAGGTCGACTCGAAGCGCATCGCCGCGGGCCTCCGCGCCGACATGCTCTCGAGCGCCGTCTCGCCGATCTTCGGCACGTTCACGCAGTCCGCCTTCGCGCAGAACGTCGGACTGGTCGCGATCACCGGTGTGAAGAGCCGCTTCGTCGTCACGGCGGGCGGCGGCGTGCTCGTCATCCTGGGCCTGCTGCCCGTCCTCGGCCGCGTGGTCGGCGCGATCCCGTCGCCGGTCCTCGGCGGCGCCGGACTGGTGCTGTTCGGCTCGGTCGCGGCGTCCGGCATCCGCACGCTGTCCAAGGTCGAGTACAAGGACAACATGAACCTCGTGATCGTCGCGACGTCGCTCGCGGTGGGCATGCTCCCGATCGCCGTCCCGTCGATCTACGGGCAGATGCCCGCCTGGTTCGTGACGATCTTCCACTCCGGCATCAGCTCGGCCGCCGTGACCGCGATCCTGCTGAACCTGCTCTTCAACCACCTCGGCAGCTCCAAGCGCAAGAATGCCTTCGTGTCGGCGCCGACGCGCAGCATCCCGGTCGCTTACCTGGACGCCTTCGAAGACGGCGACTCGATCGTCGATGGCAAGATCGTCGACCGCGACGGCAACGAGGTCACGGTCGAGCATCCGGCGCACTGATCCGGCTCCCTTCCGGGGTCGTCACCCTTCGTCTCGTCGCTGCGCTCCTCGCTCAGGGACCGGCCTCCACCGGTTCCTGAGCGAGCGCAGCGAGACGAAGGGCGTGTCCGTATCGCGGAATTCTGATTCTAGGATCCGAAAAGGACCATTGACCCGCGTCGACCGTCCGTGGTACATCTGGAAAGCCTCCTCGATCGGAGGCGTACCTGGATCAGCAGACAGGTCAACACTGAGCTGGCCCCCGCGGGGCCATGTTCCGGCTCCGCTCGTCGAAAGAGGGAGTCTGCTCGATGTCCGAATCCACCCGCACCGTCTGGCTGAAGAACCCGCTCGGGATCCACACCGGCGACGGCGCCGATGCCCGCGGCGGCCTGGTCGTGGCCGGATCCACGATCCGCGAGGCCGTGCCCGCCGGAGGATCCCCGTCCTCGCCGGTCGATGAGGTCTACGACGCCTCGCGGCACGTGATCATCCCCGGCCTGATCAACACGCACCACCACTTCTACCAGACCCTCACCCGGGCGTGGACGCCCGTGGTCAGTGCCGAGCTGTTCCCGTGGCTCAAGGGGCTCTACGGCGTCTGGGCGGGGCTCACTCCCCGCGATCTCGAGCTCGCGACGACCGCGGCGCTCGCCGAGCTCCTGCTGAGCGGCTGCACCACCGCCGCCGACCACCACTACCTCTTCCCGAACGGGCTGGAGGACGGCATCGACGTGCAGGTCGAGGTCGTCAAGCGCCTCGGCATGCGCGCGACGCTGACGCGCGGATCCATGTCGCTCGGAGAGAAGGACGGCGGGCTGCCGCCGCAGAGCACGGTGCAGGACGCGGACGTGATCCTCGCCGACAGCGAGCGCCTCGTCGGCGCGTACCACGAGCGCGGGGAGGGCGCTTTCGTGCAGATCGGCCTCGCGCCGGGCTCGCCGTTCTCGGTCACCACCGAGGTCATGCGCGACACGGCGACCCTGGCCGAGCGCCTCGACGTGCGGCTGCACACGCACCTCGCCGAGACCATCGACGAGGAGGACTTCTGCCGGGAGCGGTTCGGGCTGCGCACCGTCGACTACCTCGACAGCGTCGGGTGGCTCGGCGACCGCACCTGGCTGGCGCACGGCATCCACTTCGACGACGCGGAGATCGCGCGCCTGGGCGCCGCGGGCACCGCGGTCTCGCACTGTGCGACCTCGAACATGCGCCTCGCGAGCGGCATCGCGCGCGCGGTCGAGCTCGAGGCCGCGGGCGTGCCGGTCGGCCTCGGCGTGGACGGATCCGCGTCGAACGACGGATCCAACATGATGATGGAGGTGCGCCAGGCCCTGTACCTGCAGCGCCTGCGTTACGGCGCCGCGGCGGTCACCCCCGAGCGCGCCCTCGACTGGGCGACCCAGGGATCCGCCCGCGCCCTCGGTCGCTCCGACATCGGTGTGCTGAGCCCGGGCAAGCAGGCGGACCTCGCGATGTTCACGCTCGACGAGCTGCGCTTCTCCGGCAGTCACGACCCGCTCGCCGCGCTGCTGCTGTGCGGCGCCGAGCGCGCGGACCGGGTCATGGTCGGCGGATCCTGGCGCGTGCTCGACGGCCGGATCGTCGACCTGGACGTGCCGCAGCTCATCGCCCAGCACAGCGAGGCGGCCCGTCGCCTGCTCGCCCGCCACGGCTGACGGCCGGGTTCGGGATCGGGGTCGGGTTCGGGGTCGTTTCGGGTTTTGGGGCGCGCTGTGTCGTTTTGGGGCGCGTGGTGCCGGGATTCCGTGGTGGGACGCGCCCCAAAACGGTGGGGTACGCCCCGAACCGGCGTGGGGTGGCTGGCCGGGATCCGGTGGCCGGGGATCCGGTGGTCGGTGGTTCGTGGTCCGTAAGGCAGATCCGGACTGGTCCTGGGGTGGCCCCCGTGTTCGGGGCGCGCTCTGTAGTTTTGGGGCGAGTGGTGCCGGGATTCCGTGGTGGGACGCGCCCCAAAACGGTGGG
>JAITLM010000222.1 GCA_031277885.1 Microbacterium sp. | reverse complement strand
GCGGAAGGCTCTCGCGCAGGCCGGACTCGCCCCCGAACGCATCGGGCACGTGAACGCGCACGCGACAGGCACGACCGTGGGAGACGCAGCTGAGGCGGTGGCGATCGGCGAGGTCTTCGGCCGCGCGACGGTGACGGCGCCGAAGGCCTCGCTCGGACATCTCTTCGGTGCCGCGGGAGCGATCGAGGCCCTGATCGCGATCCTCAGCGTCAAGCACGACATCATCCCGCCGACGCGGAGCACCAGCCCCGGTATCGATCCCGGCATCGACCTCGATGTCGTGACGGAGTGCCGAAACCTCGCACAGCACGCGGTGCTCAGCAACTCCTTCGGCTTCGGCGGACAGAACGTCTCGCTCGTCGTCACGCGGGCGGGATAGTCGCGTCGCCGCCGTCCCTCGGCGACGACGAACGCTCTGTGTGGATCCTCGGCGCTGGAGTCACACCCGCCCGAAGAGCTCCAGATCCACCGGGCGCTGCGCCCGGGGGAGCTTCGCGACGACGAGGCGATACGCCTCGGTCACGAGCTCCTCGACGAGGCCCTGCTCGAGGCTCTCGTCGGGCAGCAGCGTGATCCAGTGCTTCTTGTTCATGTGATAGCCCGGGATGATCGCGGGGTACGTGGCGCGCAGGGCCTCCGCATCGGCCGGCGCCGACTTGAGCGTCACGCGCGTGGAGCTCGACGGGGAGAGCGCCATGAACATCAATCCACGGACGCGGAACACGTCGACCTCAGGACCGAACGGCTGATCGACCGTGACGCCGGGGAGCTCCTCGACGCGCGCCCGCACCCAGTCCTGCATCGTCTCGCCCATGCGTGGTGCCTCCCGTCGCGTCGGGATCCGGGACCGGATCCCCGCACTCATCATGCCCTGCGCGGGCGACGTCTCGCCGTCCGTATCGCCGTCGTGCCGGCAGCCTCTGTACGCGCCGGCCGATCCGGCGGATCATGGGGCGGGGAGCGAGCGAACGGAGGCAGCACATGCCGGAAGACCACATCGCCACCTCGAGCATCGCGATCGAGGCGTCTCCCGATCGCGTCTGGGAGGTGCTGACCGATCCGGAGGCGGTCCGCGAGTTCATGTTCGGCACGACCGTCGTCACGGACTGGACGGTCGGCGGTCCCATCCGCTGGCAGGGGGAGTGGGAGGGACGTCCCTACGAGGACAGGGGCGTGATCCTCGAGGCCGAACCGGGGCGGCGACTCGTCTGCACGCACTTCAGCCCGCTCACGGGGAAGCCGGACGTCCCGGAGAACTACCACACGCTGACGTGGACGATCACGGGAGAGGGTCCGGTCGAGCTGACGCTGAGCCAGGACAACAACCCGGACGAAGCCGCGGCGCTGCATTCGACGACGATGTGGGACAGCCTCGTCCGCAGCGTGAAGGACATCGCCGAGCGGAAGGGCTGACCTCCGGAACGGGAACGCGCCGCGCGGCCGATTGCCCTCGGTCCAGAAACCGTGCCATTCTCAGTACCACGCCAGCGCCGATGCTCCGAGCCGTCCTGCGACCCGCCCCACCGGCGAACACGGGTGAACGACAGGGGGATCGCATGTCGCAGACGGATGCCGGGAATCTCACGCACGCGGAGGACCACGGTGCAGAGCACGATGCCGAACAGGCCGGGTACAAGAAGAGCCTGAATCGTCGTCAGGTGCAGATGATCGCGATCGGGGGTGCGATCGGAACGGGCCTGTTCCTCGGATCCGCCTCCCGGCTGCACAGCAACGGTCCCGCGCTCGTGCTCAGCTACGCCTTCGTCGGCGTGATCGCCTACTTCCTCATGCGGGCGCTCGGCGAGCTCGTGCTCTACCGCACCACGTCCGGCGCCTTCGTGTCCTGGATGCGCGAGTTCTTCGGGGAGAAGGCGGCGTACTACACGGGGTGGATGTACTGGACGAACTGGGCCCTCACCGGCATCGCCGAGCTCAGCGCCGTGGGCCTGTACATCCAGTACTGGTGGCCGCAGATGCCCACCTGGGCCACGGTGCTCATCGCACTGGCCGTGGTGCTCGTCGTCAACCTGCTCTCCGCGAAGGCGTTCGGCGAGTTCGAGTTCTGGGCCTCGGTGCTCAAGGTCACGGCGATCATCGTCTTCCTCGTGGTGGGGATCGTCGTCGTCGCCTTCAGCTTCGACGTCGGCGGGCACAGAGCCGGGGTGCAGAACCTCTGGTCGAATCCCGGCGGATTCTGGCCGACTGGTGACGGCTTCGCCTGGTACGGGCCGATCATCGTCATGTCGGGCGTGGTCTTCGCCTACGCCGCGATCGAGATGGTCGGAATCGCGGCCGGTGAGATGGAGGACCCGAAGCGCGAGGTGCCCAAGGCCGTCAACGCGGTCATCGTCCGGATCGCCGTCTTCTACTGCGGCGCGCTGCTGCTGCTGGTCTGCATCCTGCCGACGAGCGAGTTCACACCCGGCATCAGCCCGTTCGTCACCGTGTTCGGGCGGATGGGCATGCCGTGGATGGCCAACGTGATCCAGGCGATCCTCATCGTCGCCGCGATGTCCTCGCTGAACTCCGGCCTGTACACGACGGGCCGCGTGCTGCGGAGTCTCGGCATGGCCAAGCAGGCACCGGGCTTCACGCTCAAGATGAGCAGGTCCGGCGTGCCGTGGGCGGGCATCGTGATGACCGCCGTGGTCTATGTGTTCGGATCGATCCTGAACGCGGTGAGCCCGGATGCGTTCGAGATCGCCCTGGAGGCGGCCTCGATCGCGGTCGTGTTCACCTGGGGCACGATCTTCGTGTGCCAGCTGCGGCTGCGAAGACTCACCGACAGGGGAGTGCTGCCGCCCAGCGCATTCCGTGCGCCGGGGACGCCGTGGACGAGCTACCTGGGTCTCGCCTTCCTCGTGTTCGTGATCGTCGGGATGGCGATCTCCGGATGGCAGGCGTCGCCGTACTTCTGGCACAAAACCGGTTTCGTCGTGGTCGTGATCGGAATACCGGTGCTCCTGGTGATCTTCGAGCTCGGCTGGCTGATCGTGAAGGGCCGGGTGGCCGCGCAGACCGAGGGCCGGATGCTCAGCAAGTGGACCGACACCGGTCTGCGCTACCCGCCTCGGCCCGCGGGGCCGCGCACCGAGTCCATCGCGGCCATCGGCACGGTGCAGTTCGACGTGCACGACCGCGACGAGGACGAGGGGATCCCGATCGGCCCCGTCGAGATCGAGATGCACGAGTGGGACAACCTCGACGAGCCCGACAAGAACCCGCCCGGCGATGCCGCCGGCCCGCACGAAGGGGGACGGTGACATGCGCCGCCTCGCCGCCGCGGCGCTGAGCCTCGTCGCCGCCTCCGTGCTCGTCTCCGGCTGCTCCTCGGCGACTCCGCAGAACACCGGCGACAACAGCGCGACCGGATCCGGAACGCTCACGATCGGGATCGCCGACGACCTGCCCGGGGTGAGCCTCAAGACGGACTCCGGATACGCGGGTTTCGACATCGACACCGCGAACTACGTCGCCGGCAAGCTCGGCGTGCCCACGAAGAACATCACGTGGCAGCGCATCGACCAGGACGAGCGGGTGAGCGCGCTCACCTCGGGCAAGGTGGACCTCGTCGTCTCGACGTTCTCGATCACCGCCGAGCGGGAGAAGGAGATCGCGTTCGCGGGCCCGTACTTCGTCGCCCACCAGGATCTGCTGATCCGCCGCAACGACGACACGATCACGGGACCCGAGACCCTGGACGGGAAGAAGGTGTGCGCGGCCGCCGGGACAACGTCGATCGACTACCTCACGTCGCACTACCAGGGGAAGATCACCGTCGTGAAGGTGCCGTCCTGGTCCGAGTGCGTCCGAGATCTCGCGGCCGGAACGGTCGACGCGGTGTCGACGGACGACCTCATCCTCGCCGGTTTCGCGACGCAGCCCGAGTACAAGGGCGTGCTGCGCGTGATCGGCAAGGGCTTCACCGACGAGGACTACGGCGTCGGTCTCAAGCAGGGGGACGACCGGATCGACACCGTGCGCGCCGCGCTCAAGGAGTACATCTCCTCGGGGGCGTGGAAGAAGTCCCTCGACGCGAACATCGCCCCCTCCGGTTACGCGATCCCCGCGCCGCCGACCGTGAAGTAGCGCAGAGACGACGACGCCCCTCCGCCCGGTCGGACGGAGGGGCATCGTGGCGATCAGAAGACGGGGGTCCCGGCGCGCGTGAGCTGCCAGTTCACGACGTGGAAGTCCTTCGGGTCGATCGTGCCGGCCGCCGAGGCGTACGCCACGATGGCCTCGCGGATCGCGACCTGCGCGTTGTAGACGACCGGCGCCGTCGCGATGTGCGGGAAGCCGCCGCCGCCGGACTGGCGGTAGTTGTTCACCGCGACCACGAACTTCTGCGCCGGGTCGACGGGAGCGCCGTTCCAGGACAGGTTCTGGATCCGCGATCCCTGCGGCTGCGCGATGTCGACGTCATAGGTCACGCCCGAGAACTGGTCGTAGTTGTAGTCCGGGGTGTTCAGCGCGTTCGTCCAGCTCGCCGGATCCACCGGAGCGCTGGGCGCGACCTGCTGGAAGTACTTCGCCGAGTACTCCAGGTAGTCCTTGATCTGCGCACCGGTGAGCACCGAGGCCATGAGCGTGTTGTCGTAGATGTACAGGCCCGCGACGTCGCGGATCGTGACCTCTCCCGCCGGGAAGGTGGCCTGCCGGTTGAAGGGAGCTGCGATCGACACGATCGGCAGCGCCGCCTCCGCGGTGCCGGCGATCGCCTGAGACACGGTGTCGACCTGCACCTTGTTGACGTAGTCGAGGATCGCGGTGTCCTTCCAGCAGGACTCGGCGGCGGACAGCTCCTCGGTGGAGTTCGCCACCGGCTTGTTGACGTACGCCACCACCGCGTCGTGCTGCGCCTGGATGAGCGAGACGAGGGCCGGATCGTCCTGGACCGTGTTGGTGTTGACGTTCGTGGCCTTCTTCGACACGACGGTCCACTGGCCCTTGACCTGCTGCAGCTCGATGTCGAACACGCTGAGCCGCTGGCCCCAGCACATGGGCTCGCTCAGCACGACCTGCTGACCGGTGGTCGCATTGGTGACGAAGCGCTGCGGGATGTCCTTGTGCGCGTGGCCGAACAGGATCGCGTCGATGCCCGGGACCTGCTCGGCGAGCAGCGCCGCCGCGTTCTCGTTGGGCAGCGCGTCGCCGTAGGACGAGGTGCCGCTGTCGCCGGAGTGCACGCTCACGACGAGCACGTCGACGCCCTGGGCGCGGATCACGGGCACCCAGCGCTTCGCGGTCTCGACGATGTCCAGCACCTCGAGCTTGCCGCTCACGTTGGCCTTGTCCCAGATGACGATGCCCGGGTTGGTGAGGCCGAGCACGCCGACCCGGATCGGCTTGGCGCCCTTCGGGTGCAGGGTCTTGATCGTGTACGGCGTGTAGGCGGGCACCGTCGTGCCTGCGCGCACCGCGTTCGCGCCGAGCACGGGCGCCTTCATCTGCGAGATCCAGGTGTCGAGGAAGTCGAGGCCGTAGTTGAACTCGTGGTTGCCCAGGGCCACGGCGTCGTAGCCGATCGCGTTCATCTGCGCGGCCATGGGGTGGATCGCGCCGGTCTTCGTGATCGGATCCACCGTCGCATAGTAGAAGCCGAGCGGCGTGCCCTGGATCGTGTCGCCGGCGTCGAAGAGGAGCGTGCGGTCCCGCCCGCGGTCGGCGCGGATCTGGTTCACGACGCTCGAGACGCGCGACAGGCCGACGACGTTGCCGGCCTTGTCCTTGTACTCCGCGTCGGTGTAGTAGTCCCAGTTCACGGCGTGGGAGTGGATGTCGGAGGATCCCATGATCGTGATGGTCACGGACTTGCCGACACCGCCGGCGGCCGCGGACGCCGAGTCGGAGCTCGTGGCGACCCAGCCCGCGGCGGCGAGGGCGCTCGCCGCGGAGACGCCGGTCAGGAACCCGCGCCGGCTCAGCCCTGAGCGGCGCTCCTGCTCGACGTCCTCGGGGACGGCGCACGAGCACCAGCGGGGCTGCGGGGCGTCGGCGTGGCGGTGGAGATGTGTTTCATCTGTCATGAGGACCGATGCAACCACGCGGGGGTGTCGGCGACAACAAAGCTCGCGTGAACATTCTCCCGCCGCTCGTATGAGCACCCCGGCTTCCCCTGCCCGCGCGCCCGAGCGCCGCCCGCTCACCCCGCCCCGCTCGTCCCGCCCCGCTCACCCCGCCCCCGCTCCCACCCACTTCCGGGTCGTCCCCATGAGTGGAGCCCAGGGCGTGCGCTGGCGGGGACGACCCGGAACGGTGGGGTCGCTATCTTCGGGTCGTCCCCGTGAGCGGAGCCCATGGCGTGCGCTGGCGGGGACGACTCGGAAGTGGGTGAGGGAGGGGAAGGGGGCGCGGAGTCAGAGGGTGGTTTCGAAGGGCCAGCCGGTGTAGGCCTCGGCGAGGGACCGGCGGCCGGCCTCGGACTCCGTCAGCATGTGCAGCTCGCCGAGGCGGCGCCGGTGATCGAAGTCGGTCGCGTCGGGCGCGGTGTGCAGCAGGTTCGTCATCCACGAGGAGAAATGCTGGGCCTTCCAGATCCGCCGGGCCGCGACCTCGGGGAACCGGCTGAGCGGGCCTTCGTCGCCCTCGAGCAGGAGCGCCCGGATCGCGCGGTCCAGCAGCACGACGTCGGCGACGGCGAGGTTCATGCCCTTCGCGCCGGTCGGCGGCACCGTGTGCGCGGCGTCGCCCACGAGGACCGTCCGCCCGCGGCGCAGCTCGTGCGCGACGAAGCTGCGGAACCGCAGCACGTCGCGCCGGATGATCGGCCCCTCGGCCAGTGCCGTGCCCGGCGTGCGCGTGTGCAGCTCGTCCCAGATCTGCCGGTCGCTCAGCGCGGCCGGATCCGTGCCGGGGTCGCACTGGAAGTACATCCGCTGCACGGTCTCGCTGCGCTGGCTGATCAGCGCGAAGCCGGCGTTCGAGCTGCTGTAGACGAGGACGTCGTTGCTCGGAGGGGCCTCGCACAGTATTCCGAACCAGGCGAACGGGTCCTCCCGGAAGTATCCGCCGGT
>JAITLM010000212.1 GCA_031277885.1 Microbacterium sp. | reverse complement strand
CTGCCGGGGCCGCCCGCCGAGGATCTCCGCCCTGCGATCGGCTCCTGGGCCGCCGCCTCCGCGGCGAACGATCCGGCGGATCCGCGCCCTCCCCGCATCTCCGAGCTCTGCATCAGCCGCAGATGAGCCGACGCCCGGTGCGTCCCGCAGCCCCGCTCGCGGGCGGACGCACCGGAAGGCTCCGCGCCCCGCCATCCGGCGGCGCGCGTCATCGACGACGAAAGCAGAGAACGACATGACCATCCGCACCCTCCACCGCGCCCTCGCGATCGGGGCCATCGCCCTCGCCGGGGCCGTCCTCACCGCCTGCGCGCCCACGACCGACCACTCCGGGATGCCCGGGATGTCGCACGGCGCGACCGCCCCCGCGACCGGGTCTGCCCAGGGATCCGCGAACGACGCCGACGCGATGTTCGCGACCATGATGATCGATCATCACCAGCAGGCGATCGACATGAGCGACACGCTCCTCGCCAAGACCGGCGTGGATCCGCGCGTCATCGACCTCGCGACCAGGATCAAGGACGCCCAGGCGCCCGAGATCGCGAAGATGCGCGGCTGGCTCGCCGACTGGGGCGTGCCGTCTGCGTCGGCCGGATCCATGGGTCACGGCGACGGCATGATGAGCGAGGCCGACATGGCGGCGCTCGAGGCGGCCCCTGGTGCCGAGGCGGGGAAGCTGTTCCTGCAGCAGATGATCGTGCACCACGAGGGCGCGGTCGCGATGGCCCGCACCGAGAAGAAGGACGGTGTCGATTCGCTGGCCCTCACCCTCGCGACCACGATCATCAACGCCCAGACCACCGAGATCGCCGAGATGAAGAGCCTGCTCGCCACGCTCTGACCCGGGCCGGTCCGGCTCGATGCGCGGCGTCCCGCGTTCGAGTCCGTCGTCCACCTTCGGGTCGTCCCCATCAGCGGAGCCTCTGGGATCCGCTCCTGGGGACGACTCGGAGATCGGGCTGCGCCATCCCGGTCTCAGCGCTCCTCACTTTCGGGTCGTCCCCGTCAGCGGAGCCCCTGGGGTCCGCTCATGGGGACGACTCGAAAGTGGGTGGCGGAGGGCCGAAGGACAGGGGGAGAGCGGCTGGTCGGATCCGGGAGCCGCGCGTAGCCTTCCGGTATGGACGGCTTCGCGGCGGTCGACTTCGGCTTCGCGCGTGAGGTGCTCCAGCGGGGCATCGCGGCGCTGTACCTGATCGCCTTCGTCAGCACGCTGAATCAGTTCCGCGCGCTGCTCGGCGAGCACGGCCTGCTGCCGGCGCCGGAGCTCCTCGCCTGGGCCGGATCCTCCCCGCGCGCCCGCCGGCTCCTGCGGCCGACGCTGTTCCTGCGCGTCCGGTACACGGATCGACGGCTCGCGGCCCTGTGCATCGCGGGGATCGTCGTCTCGGCCGCGCTCGTGGCCGGCCTGCCGCAGCTCGCGCCGCCGTGGGTGCCGATGGCGTGCTTCCTGCTGCTGTGGCTCGGCTACATGTCGATCTCCTCGATCGGGCAGACCTTCTACGGCTTCGGCTGGGAGATGCTGCTGCTCGAGGCGGGGTTCCTCGCCGCGTTCCTGGGATCCGCGTCGCAGCCGCCGCCGACCGTGGTCATCGTGCTGTTCTGGTGGCTCCTGATCCGGCTCGAGTTCGGTGCGGGGATGATCAAGATCCGCGGCGGTCGCGAGTGGCGCGACCTCACCGCGCTCATGTACCACCACGAGACGCAGCCCATGCCGGGACCGCTCAGCCGGCAGGCGCACCTGCTGCCGCGGTGGTTCCACCGCCTCGAGGTGGTCGGCAACCAGGTCGCGCAGCTCGGAGCGCCCTGGCTCCTGCTCGCGCCGATCCTGGGTCTGTGGATCCCCGGCGCCTCGCCCGGCTCGGCGACCTGGCCAGCGATCGTGGGGGCCGCGGGCGCGGCCGTGGTCATCGCCACCCAGCTCTGGCTCGTCCTCACCGGCAACTTCGCCTGGCTGAACTGGGCGACCATCGTGATCGCCTTCTCCGCGGTCGGAATCCCGACGGGCTCACCGCATCCCCCTGCGACAGTCCTGCCCTGGACGATCGACGGCCTGCCCCTGCCCTGGTTCGTCGTGACCTCGGCCGTGGCCGTGCTCTCCCTGTGGCTCTCGGTGCCGGCGGTGCGGAACCTGTTCTCGCGCAACCAGGCGATGAACGCGTCGTTCAACCGCTGGCAGCTCGCGAACGCGTACGGCGCCTTCGGAACCGTCACGAAGGAGCGGATCGAGATCGTCGTGGAGGGATCGATGCAGCAGGACGCGGACCCGGACCCGCTCGCGGGCGAGTGGCGCGAGTACGGCTTCCGAGGCAAGCCCGGCGAGCTGCGCCGTGTTCCCGGCCTCTTCGCGCCGTACCACCTGCGTCTGGACTGGCTGATGTGGTTCCTGCCGCTGGGCCGGATCCACGAGGACTGGTTCGCGATGCTCCTCGTACGCCTGCTCGAGGCGGACGCGCCCACGCTGCGGCTGCTGCGCCACGACCCCTTCGCGGGGGAGCGGCCGCGCCAGGTGCGGGCCGTCGCCTACCGCTACCGGTTCACGACGCGCGCCCAGCATCGGGAGAGCGGACGCGTGTGGATCCGCGACGGTCGCAGAGTGGTGGTGCGTCCGCTGTCGCTGGGCGATGGCCTGCGCGCGCCGGACGCCGGCAGGTGATCGGGCTCAGGCCAGTGCGACGACCTCGCCGCCGCGTGCCGCGGACGCCTGAGCGGCCGTGACGATCTCGACCGTGCGCACGCCGACGTCGCCGTCGGGCTGCGGGCGGCGCCCCTCCCGGATCGCCGCGACGAACTCGGTCAGCAGCAGCGCGTCGAGGTCGGCGCCCACCGCATCCCAGGTCTCGCCCAGCGCGTCGTGGCCGGCGACCCCCTGCGCGAACGGGCTCACGGTGATCGTCCCGCGCTCGGCGACGATCTGCAGCGTGAGCCCGCCCCAGGTCGGGGACGAGACGGGCCAGCTCCACGAGCAGTCGATGCTCGCGATCACGCCGCTCGGGTACTGCAGGGTCACCATGCCGCCGGTCTCCACCGCGAGGCCCCGATCGCCGTAGAGCGCCTGGTTGGCGACCGCGCGCACCGTGCGCGGACGCTCGCCGAGGAGCTCGTCCAGCAGGTCGGCGCAGTGCACGACGTGGTCGACGAGCGCGCCGCCACCGGCGAGGACCGGATCCGTGAACCACGCGCGGTCCTGCGGGAGCTTGCCGTTGTTGGCGCCGACGACGCCGAGCACGGCGCCGAGGCGGCCGCTGCGCAGCTGCGCCAGGGCGTCCCGGTAGGACGGGGCGAAGCGCACGGGGTAGGCGACCATCAGGGTGACGCCGGCGGCCTCGCAGGCCGCGCGCATGGCGGTCGCATCCTCGACGGACGTGGCGAGGGGCTTCTCGCACAGCACGTGCGCGCCGGCGGCCGCGGCCCGCTCGACCAGCGCACGATGGCGGGAGTTCTCGGAGGCGATCACGACCGCATCCGGCTTCCAGGCGAACGCCTCCTCGTAGTCGTCCACGTACGCGACGCCGAGCTCGGCGGCGAGGGCGGCGCCCCGGGGCGCGTCGTCCGGTGCGGAGGCGCCGTCGGGGTCGGTCGCGATGACCTCCACGCCCGGCATGGCGCGCAGCGCGTGCACATAGCTCAGCGCGTGGGTGTGCGCGAACGACAGGACGGCGATGCGGAGCGGGGCGGCGCCGGTCATCGGGTGACCTCCTGGTCGGTGAGCGCGACGGGGGAGCCGGTCGCGATGGATGCATAGGCGGCCTCGGCGACGGCCACGGCCTCGACGCCGTCGGCCGGCGGGATCCTGCTCGGCCCTCCCGTCGCGAGCGCGTCCAGGAAGTCCGCGATCTCGGCGAAGTAGGGGCTCTCCTGCGGCGACATCGGCGGCAGGTAGTCGGTCGCCGCATCGGCGAGGACCGCGTCGGTCCTGGTCGTGCGGTCCTCCGCGCTGTCGTGCCGCATCCGCCCCTCGGATCCGGAGACCTCGACGCTCGTCCGGAACGGCATGCCCGGTGCGACCCAGCTCGCGTGCAACTGGCTGATCACGCCGTTGCGGTGGGTCAGGACGACATGCGAGGTGACCGGTGAGGGGACCACATCGTCGACCGTCGGCGGGTTCTGCACCGCGAACACGGACGCGACAGGACCGGCGAACCAGATGGCCTGATCGATGTCGTGGATCATCAGATCCCGGATGAGGCCGCCCCCGGTGCTCTCGCGGAAGAACCAGGGCGTCTGCGGGGCGGACCCGGCGCGGCTGAAGCGCTGCACGGCGATCGTGCCGAGACGGCCGCTGTCGATGGCCTGCTTGATCCGCGCGTACTCGCCGAAGTAGCGGACGACGTGCGCGGGGAACAGTCGCACGCCTGCGGCCTCGGCCGCGGCGACGACCACGCGGGCCTCCGCGGCGGTCGCGGCGAGCGGCTTCTCGCAGATCACCGTGCGTCCGCGGGCGATCGCCCGCAGGGCGAGGTCCGCATGCGTGCTGCTCGGCGTGACGATGTCGACGATGTCGACCGCGTCGATGAGCTCGTCGACGTCCGCGATCTCGCGGAAGCCGTACTCCTGGGCGATCGCGGCCGCGCCCACCAGGGAGGTCACGCTGCCCTCGGCGCCGAGGGCGCGCCAGGCGTCCGCATGCACGCGGGAGATGCCGCCGGCACCGATCAGTCCGACACGGAGCGTGCTCACTGTTCCTCCTCGGGGAGTCGGGGATCGGCCGGAGCGGCGGATCCGTCATGGGGGAGCGGGGTGATCGACGGCACAGCGAGGCCCTCGATGCCGTAGACCGCGGTCGCGTGCCGGCGGAAGGCGTGCACCAGGGCGCCGTGCGCCGCGGCCTCCGCGCCCATCCTCGCCTCCGCGATCGGGACCGTGAACGGCAGCGCGATGTGCTGCGCGAGCTTCTCCCGCAGCGGATCCAGGAGCTGGCCGTGTGCGGCGGAGAGCCCGCCGCCGATCACGATCATCGCCGGGTCGACCGTCATCACGAGGGTCGCGATGCCGTGCGCGAGCTCGGTCACGAAGCGGTCGATCTCCTGCTGCGCCTCGTCGTCGCCGTCTCTGGCGCGCCCGAAGACCTCTGCGGCGGTCTGCCCGGTCCGCCAGGTGATCTGCCCGGTCTCGGATCCGAGCCCGCGGAACGCGTGCCTGCCGATGTCGCCGGCCGCGTTGTGGATGCCGCGGCGCGGTCGTCCGCCCAGGAGCAGGCCCATGGCGATGCGGTTGCCCACCGACAGGTACAGCACGTCGTCGACGAGCTGCGCGACGCCCAGATGATGCTCGGCGACGGCGGCGAGGCGCACGCCGTTGTCCACGGCGACGGGGCAGTCGAACACCTGGCGGATGTGGGATCCGATGTCGATGCCCGACCACTCCGGGATGACGACCGAGGCGGTGACCCGCCCCTGATCGTCGACGATTCCGGGCAGGGCGATCCCGATCGCGCGCACGCGGGCGATCGGGATCCGCGCATCCGCGAGCGTCGTGTTCATGTCGGCGATGACCGCCGCGAGCTTGGAGGCCCCGTCCTGTTCGTCTCGGATGCCGGGGAACGTGCGCTGCAGGGTCACCGCCCCCGCGAGGTCGGCGATGATGACGCGCACGCTCGCGACGCCGATGTCGACGCCGACGACCGCCCCGGCGTTCGCGTCGAACGCGTAACGGCGGGCGGGGCGACCCGCGCCGCGCCCTGCGGCGGCCGGCGCCTCGACGATCAGGCCGGCATCGCCGAGAGCCGTCACGGCGTTCTCCACGGAGGTGCGGGACAGGCCGAGGGTGAGCGTGAGGTCGTTGACCGTCGCGGGGCCGCTGTCCCTCAGCTGGAGTGCGGAGCGGGCGATGATCGACGACGGTGCAGGAGTGGTCACTCTGCTTCCTCTCGTCCTCGGCGCCGGTGGTAGCGATCAAAATAGCACAACGTCCTCACGAAATTCAGAAGTTCCGTCGAGATGGTCGCAGACCATGATCTTGGTTCTCGTGATTCTTCGTGAAGTGCCGCTTGACTAATTATCACATCGTGATGTCATAATAGGGCCACTACCCTGCACGGTTTTAGCAAAGGAGCACCATGCGCGTCAGCAAGTTCGCCTCGATCGCGGCGGGGATCGCCGCGATCGCCGCCCTGGCAGGCTGTTCCGCCGGGTCGGGAGGCGCCGCCGCCTCCGCGGGCGGTGAGCAGAAGGTCACGGTCTGGCTCTACCCGGTCATCGCCGACGAGACCAAGCACAAGCAGTTCTGGGACTCGACGGTCGCCGCGTTCGAGAAGGACCACAAGAACATCAAGGTCTCGTACGAGATCTTCCCGTGGGCGAACCGCGATCAGTCGCTGCAGACGGCGATCGCCGCGGGGAAGGGGCCGGACGTCGTCTACCTCATCCCCGACCAGCTCGCGGCCTACCAGAAGTCGATCCAGCCGCTGGACGACCTGCTCAGCAAGGACCGGCAGAAGCAGATCCTCCCGAACGTCAAGAGCTCCGTCACCCTCGATGGCCACCTGCTCGGCGCCCCGATCCTCACCAGCGCCCAGCCGCTGATCTGCAACGCCGCTGCGTTCAAGGCGGCCGGCGTCACGGACTACCCGAAGACGTGGGACGACGTCAAGAAGCTCGCCCCGGCGTTCGCCGCCAAGGGCATGTACGTCCTGAACTACCCCGCGTCGGCCGAGAACACCCTGAACCTCACCTTCTACCCGCTGCTGTGGCAGGCGGGCGGCGCGGTCTACGACAAGTCCGGCGGCGTCGGCTTCGACAGCGCCGCCGGGACCAAGGCGCTCACCTTCCTCAGCGACCTCGCGAAGGAGAAGGCGCTCGACCCGGAGGCGCTGACGACCAACGTGCCGCTCGAGCAGACCGCGATCGCCCAGGGCAAGGTCGGCTGCACCTGGAACAACGCGGTGACCGAGGTCGAGCCGTTCTGGGGCAAGGACAACGTGAAGGTGCTTCCGCCGCTCACGGAGAAGAAGTCCGTCGCCTACGGCACCGTCGGATCCCTGTCCGTGCTCAAGGGGTCGAAGGCCCCGCAGGCCGCGGCGGAGTTCGCCGAGTACGCCACCAGCGCCGACGTCGTGAAGCCCTACCTGAAGGAGGCGGGCTACTTCTCCGCCCTCAGCGGCACCGGATCGCTGTACGCCGACGACCCGCTGCTCGGCGAGGTCGAGAAGTACGTGCCCGACACGACCGTCGGCCAGCTCGCCACCAGCTCGCGTGCGCTGATGGGCGTGCTCGCGCCGGAGATCCAGGCCGCGCTGCTGGGGCAGAAGGCCCCGGCAGACGCGCTCAAGTCGGCCGCGGACGCGGCGGCACCCCTCCTGAAGAAGTAAGCCCCCGGGGGTGCGCGGACCTCGACCGCGCACCCCCACCCCACCCTGAGGTGCGATGCGATGACGACGACTCAGACCCGCCGGTCCCCCGGCCGCGTGGGCCGCGTTCTGGCCCGGAGAGAGGCCAGGGTGGCGCTCCTGTTCGTGCTGCCCGCGTTCCTGCTCTTCCTCGCCTTCCGGTTCGGGCCCAGCCTCGTCGGCGTCGCGCTGAGCTTCTTCCAGTACGACATCTCCGGCGACGTGGCGTGGCGCGGACTCGACAACTTCCAGCGCCTCGTGGCGGATCCGCTGTTCTGGCGGGCGCTCGGGACGACCGTGATCTACACCGTCTTCGCCGTGCCGATCTCGCTCGTCCTGTCCACGGTCATGGCGCTCGGCGTGCGCCGGGCGTTCCGCGGCTCGCGGTTCTTCCGCTCGATCTTCTTCCTGCCCGTGATCACCTCGCTGGTCCTCGCCGGATCGACCTTCGTGTGGATCTTCTCCGGCGACGGCCCGTGGTCGAAGCTCATGGCGCCGCTGGGCCTCGGCGGCTCGTGGCTGGGCAGCACGATCCTGGTGATCCCCGCGATCATCGTCGTCGGGGTCTGGTCCCGGTTCGGCTACGGGATGATGATCATGATCGCGGCGATGCAGGACATCCCCCGCGAGCTGGAGGAGGCCGCGCTGATGGACGGCGCGAACGCCTGGCAGCGCTTCCGCTGGATCATCCTCCCGTACCTGCGCCCCACCGTCTTCTTCCTCGCGGTCATCGAGACCACCGCCGCCTTCCAGGTCTTCGACGTGATCTACGTGATGACGCAGGGCGGTCCGGCCAACGCCAGCTACTCGCTCGTGTATCTGCTGTACGACCAGGGCTTCAAGTACTTCGACTACGGCTACGCGGCCGCCGTCGGCGTCGCCCTGTTCGTGATGACCCTCGTCGTCGCGCTCATCCAGCGCCTCGTGATCGGAAAGCAGAAATGACCGCTGTGACGCAGTCCCGCACGCAGGGTGCGGCCCCGGCGAGAGGCCGCCGTTCGTACCGGGCACTCGAGCCCACGGGGCTCGGCGTCGTGCTGCGGTGGATCTGGCTGACCATCGCGGGCATCTTCAGCTTCTTCCCGTTCTACGCGATGATCGTGCTGAGTCTGAAACCCGGCAAGGTCGTCGAGCTGCCCGGATCCCTGCTGCCGTGGACGGATATCTCCTTCGACGCCTACACGAAGGTCCTCTCGGGGCAGAACATCCTCGGCTGGCTCGGCAACACCCTGATCTACTCCCTCGTCTCCGTGGTCGCCGTGCTGTTCCTCTCCGCGCTCGCCGGATACGCGTTCGCGAAGAAGCGGTTCGCCGGGAAGGAGGTCATGTTCTGGTCCTTCCTGGCCATGGTCATGGTGCCCTTCCACGTGACGCTCATCCCGACGTTCCTCCTCATGGCGACGCTCGGCGGGGTGGACACCTACTGGGGTCTGATCCTGCCGACGCTCGCCAACGCCCAGGCGGTGTTCCTCATGCGGCAGTTCATCCAGGGGCTCCCGGACGACCTGTTCGAGGCGGCCAGGATCGACGGCGCGGGAGAGTTCCGGATCTTCCTGCGGATCGTGCTGCCGCTGTGCAAGCCCATCCTCGCCACGCTCGGCATCTTCGTGTTCCTCTGGCACTGGAACGACTTCCTCTGGCCGCTCATCATCGGCAAGTCCAACGCGATGTTCACCCTCACCGTCGGCATCTCGTCGCTCCAGCAGCAGAACGTGCCGCTCAGCACCATGCTCGCCGGCAGCGTCGTCGCCCTCGCGCCCATCTTCCTCGCGTACCTGATCGCTCAGCGCTACGTGCAGGAAGGCGTGACCGGCACGGGCATCAAGGGCTGACCGGCCCGCACCCACATACCTCGGAAAGGACGCACACACGTGACACCTCAGGCATTCTCCGGCGAGACCGAGCTGGAAGACGCGCTCACCACCCCGAGCCCGGCCCTCGTGGCCGATCTCGCGAAGGGGGCCGGCGATCTGGTCATCCTCGGCGCCGGCGGCAAGATGGGTCCGACGCTCGCCGTGCTCGCGCGGCGCGGACTCGACGCCGCCGGACGCACCGGGGATCAGGTGCACGCGGTCTCGCGCTTCGGCGACGCCGCGGTCCGCCGCCGGCTCGAGGATGCCGGCGTGCGGGTCGTGCCCTTCGACCTCATCGAGAACGACGACTTCGCCGGGCTCCCCGACGCGCCCCACGTCGTGTTCATGGTCGGGGCGAAGTTCGGCGCCGCCACCAGCCCGTCCTGGGCATGGGAGGTGAACGCCGCGCTCCCCGACCGGGTGGCGCGGCGCTACCGGGACAGCGCGATCGCCGTGATGTCGACCGGCAACGTCTACCCGTTCCTTCCTGCGTCGTCCGGCGGCGCCACGGAAGACGTCGCGCCGGCGCCGATCGGGGAGTACGCGCAGTCTTGTCTCGGGCGCGAGCGCGTGTTCGAGTTCGGCGCGCAGGAGCGCGGGACGCGGATCTCCATCGTCCGGCTGAACTACGCGATCGATCTCCGCTACGGAGTGCTCGCCGACGTCGGGAGCGCCGTGCACGCCGGGCAGCCGGTCTCGGTCGCGACCGCGAACGTCAACGTGATCTGGCAGGGCTACGCCAACGAGGTGGTGCTGCGCAGTCTCGGCCATGCCTCCTCCGACGTGTTCACCGTGAACCTCACCGGCCCCGAGACGCTCAGCGTCGCCGCGGTCGCTCAGCGGTTCGGCGCGCTCCTCGGACGCGAGGTGCACCTCGTCGACGATCCGCAGCCGACCGCGCTGCTGAACGACTCCCGGCGCTGTATGGCGCTGTTCGGCTACCCGTCGGCCTCGGCCGACAGGCTCATCGAGCTGCAGGCGGCCTGGATCGAGGCCGGGCACCCGATGTCGGCGAAGCCCACCAAATGGGCCGTCCGGGACGGGCGCTTCTGATGGCGGCCGTCCCCGCGCTGCGTGAGGAGGCGGCCCGCACGCTCGCACGCGGCGCCGTGATCCCCGCTCATCCGCTCGCGCTGACCGCCACCCGCCGGCTCGATGAGCGGCGTCAGCGCGCGCTCACCCGCTACTACCTCGCCGCAGGCGCCGGCGGTGTCGCGGTCGGCGTGCACACGACCCAGTTCGAGATCCGCGATCCCGAGCATGCGCTGTTCGAGCCGGTGCTCGCGCTCGCCGCCGAGGAGCTCGACGCGCACGGGGATCCCGACGTGGTCCGGATCGCCGGGGTCGCGGGCGGCACGGGGCAGGCGGTCGCCGAGGCCGAGCTCGCCCGGTCTCTCGGCTACGACGCCGTGCTGGTCAGCCCGCGGGTCGCCGGTGCCGACGAGCGCGCGCTGCTGGAGCGGGCGCGGGCGGTCGGCGAGGTGCTCCCCGTGGTCGGCTTCTACCTGCAGACGGCGATCGGCGGGCCCGTGCTCGACCGCGCGTTCTGGCGCGAGTTCGCATCCATCCCCTCGGTCGTGGCGGTCAAGGCCGCCCCGTTCGACCGCTACCGCACCCTCGAACTGGTGCGGGGCGTCGCCGCCTCAGGTCGGGCGGACGAGATCGCGCTGTACACCGGGAACGACGATGCGATCGTCGCGGATCTGCTCTCGGAGTTCCACGTCGCCTCGCCGGACGGGCCGCGCACGCTGCGATTCGTCGGGGGGCTGCTCGGCCAGTGGGCGGTCGGCACGCGCGCGGCGGTCTCGGTGCTGGACCTGTCGCGGGAGGCGGCCGGCGGAGACGTCGCGGCCTACGCCGCGCTCGGCCGGATGGCATCGGATCTCGTCGACGTGAACCAGGCGGTGTTCGACCCGGGGAACGACTTCCACGGCGTCATCGCCGGCGTGCACGAGATGCTGCGCCAGCAGGGGCTGCTGGAGGGCATCTGGTGCCTGGACCCCGCGGAAGGGCTCTCGCCGGGCCAGGCCGAGGAGATCGCCCGCGTGCGCCGGGACTACCCGGAGCTCAACGACGACGCGTTCATCGCGGCCCATCGTGAGGAGTGGCTGCGATGACCTCCCCGATCCTCGTGGCGGTGGTCGGCACCGACCTGATGGCGGAGTTCTTCTCCGTGGAGGACGAGGCGCGGCTGCGGGCGACGGCGGCGGCTCTCGGCGGCGAGTACCTCCGCGTGGACCGGCTCGTCGACGTCCCCGATCCGAGCGGCACGCGGATCGTCGTCACCAGCTGGGGCGCGCCCCCCTTCGACGCCGCCGTGCTGGACCGGATGCCGCGGCTCGGGCTGGTGGCGCACACCGGCGCCACGGTCAAGCCCTTCGTCACCGATGAGCTGTTCGCCCGCGGGGTCAGGATCACGCAGGCCGGCGAGGCGATGGCCCGTCCCGTGGCGGAGGTCTCGCTGGCCTTCACGCTCGCCCTCCTGCACCGGATCCCGGAGATGTCGCTCGCACTCCGCGAGCGGAGCGGCTGGTACGACCCGGCCGTGGGCGCGCAGCATCAGATCCTGGGGGCGCCGATCGCCGTGATCGGGGCCTCCCGCACGGGACGCGCCTACCTCACGCTGATCCGCGCGCTCGGCGCCAGCCCGCTGCTCGTCGACCCGACGGTCGGCGCCGCCGACGCGGAGGCGCTGGGGGCGGAGAAGGCCGAACTCGACGACGCACTCCGCCGCGCCAGGATCGTCGCTCTGCACGCGCCGACCCTTCCCGAGACGCACCGGATGATCGGCGCCCGCGAGCTCGCGCTCATGCCGGACGGGGCCGGCCTGGTCAACACCGCACGCTCGTGGCTGGTCGACGGAGCCGCCCTCGAGGCCGAGCTCCGCACGGGCAGGATCTCCGCGGCGCTGGACGTCTTCGATGAGGAGCCGCTTCCGGCGGCCGACATGCTGCGCACCCTTCCGAACGCCCTGCTGACCCCGCATCGGGCGGCGGGAACGGTCGAAGGCCGGCTGGAGCAGGGCAGGATCGTCGCCGACGAGGTCGAGGCGTTCGCGGCAGGGCGGCCGCTGCAGCACGGCGTCACGCGCGACCGGCTCGCCCTGATGGCCTGACCCATGCGGGTCGCGTTCGCCGGGGTCGCGCATTCGCACCCGTTCTCCGACGCCGCGGGGCTCGTCGCCCGTGGCGCCAAGATCACGGGCGTCTGGGACCGGGACGATCCGGAGCGCCGCAGGGACTTCTCCGCCCGGTTCGGAGCACCGGAGCTCCCCGGACTCGCGGATCTGCTCGCGCTGAACCCCGACGTCGTGGTGGCGACGCCGCGCACGTCGCGCGCCGCCGAGGTCGCCGGGGCGTGCGCCGCGGCGGGGATCCCGGTCTTCGCGAACAAGACGATCGCCGCCGACGCCGCCGGACTCGCGCGCTGGGACGCGCTGCCGACCGGAGCGCGGTTCACGTCCTCGGTGCTGCGCTTCGCGCCGGGTCTCGGGACGTTCGCGACGACCCTCCGTGGCGAGCGCGTGCATGCCGTCGAGGTGCACGCGCAGCACGACATCGCGGGCTTCCTCGCCGCCGACCGGCGCTGGCAGGACGAGCCGTCCGGGGCGGGCGGGACGCTCGTCAACATCGGCGTGCACGCCTGGGAGATGCTCGACGTCGTCCTCCCCGGCGGGCGGGCGGAGATCCGCTCCGCCGTGCGCACGACAGGGGTTTCGCGGACCGCCTCCGAGCTGCTGGGTTCCGTGCACGCCGTGGTCGACGGGGTCCCCGTGTCGGTGACGATCGCGGGCGTCGGCGGCGCCGACCGCTACGCCGTGCGGGTCTGGACGGACCAGGGCATGCGCGAGCTGGTCCTGCCGGATGACGCGGACGGTCTCGGCTACGGAGCCACGGCCGACGCCGTGTGCGCCCTGGCCCGCGGTGTCGTGCCGGTCGATCCGTCGCGCACCTCCGCCGTGTACCGCAACGCGATCGCCGCCGCCGAGGCGGCCCGCCGAGACGAAGGATTCCTGGGGAGAGAGACGGGCGCAGAACCGCGCCTTCCACGCGGGCACGCCCGCACCGATGGCGATGACGCCGGAAGTGAGACGACATGACCGACACGATTCCGCAGGACAGCGTGCAGAGGGCCGAGGGACGGTCCCGCCGTCTCGTGCTCGCAGGATTCGGGGCCGCCGCGATGGGCGGCCTGACCGCCGTCGCAACCGCCGCCCCGGCGAACGCCGTGACGGTGCCGACGGCACGGGATGCGGCGTCGGCCGCGACCGTCGCGGCGCTCGCATCGCTGAACGCCAAGGCCGATGACATCGTCGCCGTGGCCGGCTACGCCCGCCCGGGCGATGGCGGCGGCGGTCTCTTCCGCTGCATCACCGCGGATCCGCCGGCGGCGAACGGCGGCACGGTCGTGCCGGGCAAGGGCGGTGCCGTGTGGGCGCGCGTCCACGCCGGCACGGTCGACTTCCGGGCCTTCGGGATCTTCGGCCCCGAGACGCCGGCCGACGACGCGCTCGACGCCCTGGTCGGCGACGCCGCGGTGGTGCGCATCGAGGCGCACACCGATCTCAACTTCGTGCGCAGGCACAAGTTCGGCCGCTCCGGCATCGCCTTCGACTTCGGCGACCACCTGATGACGACGGAGGGGATCGAGAACGCCGGCAAGGACGATCCGTTCGCGGCGGTCATGTACTTCTGCGGCGAGGCCACGGGGGAGGAGCACACGGCCGCGCTCGGCGAGGACGTCCCCGACCTCGCCGACGTGCTGCCGGTGGGCGACTCCTCGTTCTTCGCCGTCGGCGAGTGGTACGCGGCCGAGGTGAACGCGCGCTCCGGCCGCTGGGAGCGCGAGCTGCAGAAGCTCGTCCAGGTGACGCAGATCGTGGACGGATCCCATGTGCGCATCAACTACCAGATCGGCTGGCCGCTCGGATCCGACCGGTCGATCACCTGGCGGCACATCAAGCCGGTGCAGGACGTGGTCGTCTCGCGCCTCCGGTTCCTCGGGAAGGGCACGGACGAGTTCACCGGATCCCACCCGCTGGCCTTCGAGTACGCGGTGCGCTGCGACGTCGACCGCATCGACGGCACCGCAACGTTCTGGCCGCTCATCATGCGTCGCTGGAACACCTCGTACACGACGGAGAACTGCTCCCTGAAGAACCCCACCTCGGTGACCTGGGGCGGCGCGGGCTATCTGACCCAGCAGATCTACTGCCTCTACGGATATGTCGCGAACAGCCACACCTCGAACGCGCGGCACCTGAACGACTTCACCGCGAGCGCCTACTGCCTGGTCGAGAACTGCCACGGCGACGGCGACGACCAGGGGCCGTTCGTGACGCACGGCCAGTACGAGCACGACCTGACCTATGTGGGCAACTCGGGTCTGATGACCTTCGCGAACTCGGGCGCCGCCTGGGGATCCGCCGCC
Organism: Microbacterium sp.; assembly: GCA_031277885.1. GTDB lineage: Bacteria > Actinomycetota > Actinomycetes > Actinomycetales > Microbacteriaceae > Microbacterium. The sequence continues at coordinate 20,141 of JAITLM010000212.1, read as the reverse complement.
AAGCGCATCACCGTCCGCAAGCACGTCTGCTCGTGGTTCGTGGCGCGGGTCAAGGTCACCGACCTCACCCTCGAGGACGTCCGCGTGATCGGCAAGAAGGGGCTGGACGGATCCGGGATGCTCTGGATCAACGCGGACGGCGCCCAGCTGCGCGGCTGCTCCGCGACCGACACCCTCGTCATCACGCAGTCCTCGAGCGCGTCGAAGCGTCCGACCGTGATCGAGGCGTCGGACTTCGCGTTCGCCGCGGCGGGGGACCTCACGAACGCCTCCGTCACGGTTCCGGTCACGTTCGTCGACACCGTCCTCTCCGGCGTGAACGGGATGCGGATCGGCGGCGCCGGCGCGGTGACGTTCCGCGGCGGACGGCTCGCCGGGGGAGACCGCGACGCCGCCTTCGGCACGCTCTCCGCACGGCTCCGCATCGACGGGACCGATCTCGACGACGTGCGGATCGACGCGGCGGGCAAGGATCCGCAGGCCGTCGAGGTCCTCGGCGGAACCGTGCTGTCGACGACGAAGGGGGCGGGACTCTCGCGCAGCGGCGCCGGCGATCTCACGGTCCTCCTCGGCGACAGCACCTTCACCGGCGACGGCACGCACGTGTCGCTCGGATCCGGCGTCAATCACTACCGGGCGACGGGCTGCCGGTTCGTCGGCGGTGCGCTCGAGCTCCCGGCCGACGGCTTCGGGGACAAGAGCACGCTGCTGCACTCGGGCAACGTCGAGAGCGGTGTGAAGCGCACGATGCCGCAGGAGGCCGCGAACGTGGTGCTCTCCGGGAACGTCGTCGTATGACCGCCGAGCCGACCATCCGCACCGCTGCGCCCGGGGATGCCGCGGCGCTCGCCGCGCTCTGGGCGCAGGCGTTCACGCCCCCGCTCGCGCCCGATCAGTGGGAGGCGGATCCCGAGCGGTTCGCGCACACGATCGTCGCGGAGGACGCATCGGGTCTGGTCGGCTCGATCCATGGACGGATCAAGCACCTGCGCGAGGAGGCGGGCGGCCTTGCGCAGGTGCACGCCATCGGCAGCGTCGCCGTCGCCGACCGGGCGCGCGGGCACGGCGTCGCCCGGCGTCTGGTGTCCGCGACGCTCTCGGCCGCGCGGCGATCCGGCGCGGACTGGGCGCTGCTGTTCACCGGGACCCCCGGCGTCTATCGCTCCAGCGGATTCGAGACCTTCGCCCTGGCGCGGGTGCTGGCGGGGCCGTGGCAGGCGCCGGGCGCGACCGGCGGTGCGGACGTGCGCCGCGGCACGGTCCGTCCGGGCGCGAGCGCGCGCTGGCGGCGCGTCTACGAGGACTCCCGCGAGGGCGTCGTCCTCGCCCCGGCGCGTTCCGAGATCGACTGGATCATGGCCGAGGTGCGGCTCGCAGGCCTGCGCAGCTACGCCGTCGAGCGGGAGGGGTCCGTGCTCGGCTACGCCGTCGCGGAGGTGCGCGGAGGCCGCGGCGAGCTCGTGGAGTTCGCCGTGCCCTCCGCCGCTCCGGATCGGATCCGCACGGCGCTGCTGGACGCGGTCGCCGAGGACTGGCGGGCCGCCGGCGTCGACCGGTGCGAGATCGCCGTGCCGGCGCGCCTCGCGGACCTCGCGATCATGCAGGAGTTCGCGCCCAGGGCGGCACCCGTGCCCGACACGACCGGGATGACCCGAGCGGTGGGACGGGCGCCCCGCCTCACCGGTGTGCGGCATTTCGGGGCGGCGGACTACTTCTGAGGGCTGCGCGTCACTCCGCCGCGGTGCCCGCCTCCGGACGGCCGCCCGTGAGCGGGGCGATCCGGTCGACCGCCTGGGTGACGTGTGCGGCGATGACGTCCCGCACGGCCTCGGGGTCGCCCCCGGCGATCGCCTCGTAGATGAGCCGGTGGCTGCGGACGTGCTCGGCCTGCTCGGCCGGGGGGAGCGCCGCATTGGCGGCATGGATGAACCCGGCGATGCGTCCGCGCAGCTGGGCGTTCAGCTCGGTCACGAACCGGTGCTCCGACAGTTCGGCGAGGGCCTCGTGGAAGGCACGGTCCTGCCGCAGCACCTCGGCCATGTCGCCGATCGGGGCCGCGTCCATCGCCGCCAGGATCCCCTGCAGCCGGAGTGCGGACGCCTCGTTCCAGCGCTGCTGCACGCGGATCGCCATGAACTGCTCGAGCACGATGCGCAGACTCGAGATCTCCTCGAGATCCCGGGCCGTGAGCTCGGCGACGCGGGCTCCGCGCCGCGGCTCGCGGACGACCAGCCGCTCCTCGGCGAGGCGGGTGAGCGCTTCCCTGACCGGGATGTGACTGACGCCGAGCGACGCCGCGAGACGCCGTTCGACGAGGCGCTCACCGGGCATCAGCTCGCCCGAGTGGATCGCGGCGCGCAGCTCGTCGGCCACCTGTTCGGCGATGTTCTGGTCCGTCACCGTGCGCATGGCTCCCTCTCGCGGTTCGCGGCTTCCGCGCACCGTCCTCCGATGCTATGGCATCCGATCGAGAGGAAAGGGCTGGACGAAATCCTTATTTTGCTAGATGCTATAGCGAATGACCTACCCGATGCACCCGATGGAGGAGGCACCATGTCACGACGACGTGCTTGGCTGAGCGGAGCGGCGCTCGTCGCGGCCGCACTGATCATCAGCGGCTGCGGTTCCGCGGCGAAGCCCGGCGGAAGCGCTCAGCAGGGCGGGACCCTGACGGTCGCGGCTGCGCAGGGCATCCCTCAGCTCAACCCGGCGATCCGCACCTTCGCCTGGGAGGAGGTGCTGTTCCCCCTGCTCTGGAACGGGCTGACCAAGACGGATGCGTCCGGAAAGGTCGTCGGCGACCTCGCGGAACGCTGGGATGCGTCGGCCGATCAGAAGACCTGGACCTTCACGCTGAAGCAGGGCGTCACCTTCTCGAACGGCGATCCCTTCACCGCGGCATCCGCCGTGGCCGCCTTCCGGTACTACCTCGACGACAAGACGGCGACCCAGGAGAAGAACAAGATCTCGATGGTCACCGATGTCTCCGCACCGGATGACAAGACGGTCGTGATCACGCTCTCCGAGCCGATCGCCACCTTCCCGGCCGGCATCGTGTGGGTCAAGATGATCGACGTCGACGCGCTGGGCTCGATCGACAAGCAGCCGATCGGCACGGGCCCCTATGTCGTGCAGAAGTTCACCCCCGACGACTCGGTCACGCTGGTTCCCAACAAGAAGTTCTTCGGCAAGGCCCCGGGCCTGAGCGAGATCAAGGTCGTCAAGGCGGCCGAGTCGACCGCCGCGGTGACGGGTCTGCGATCGGGCGACATCGACGTGCTGTGGTCGGTGCCGCAGGGCGACGTCGCGGGCCTCGAGGGCGGAGACATCTCCCTGGTGCGTCCGGACAGCCCCAGCCAGTGGCCGTCCTGGGAGGTCGACACGACCTCCGCGCCGTTCAACGACGTCCGCGCCCGCCAGGCGCTCGCCTATGCCACCGACCGGAAGGCGATCCTCGACGCCGCCTATTCCAGTCAGGGGCAGGTCTCGCCGACCAACAACGCCCTCGGCGCGAAGAACCCGTGGTTCGCGGGCGATCTGACCGACTACTCCTACGACCTCGACAAGGCGAAGAAGCTGTTCGCCGAGGCGGGGGTCACCGAGGGCAGCACGCTGACCTGGTGGGGCGTCGCCGGGCAGTATCCGGAGTGGAACACGAGCGGCGAGATCCTGCAGGCGAGTCTGAAGAAGATCGGGATCACCCTGAAGATCGACAACAACGACATCGGGACCTGGGTGAACTCCTTCTACCCCGCGGGCAAGAGCTACCCCGGCTACATCGTGCCGAACTTCCAGTCCACCCCGCCCGAGCCCGCGTATTCGCTGAACTTCTACCTGCCGGGCCGCTGCGAGTGCAACTGGCAGGATCCGGAGTTCACCGCGGCCTTCGCGGCGGCGATCGCCGAGCCCGACGAGAAGGCGCGCAAGGAGAAGTGGGGCAAGGCGGAGGAGATCATCAACCGCGAGGTGCCGCTCATCGTCCCGCTGCAGTCCACGGTCGTCTCCGCGACCAGCACCAAGGTGTCGGGGGTGTGGGTCGAGGGCGGCGGCCAGCTGCACCTCGAGGACGCGCGGCTGAAGGGCTGACGTGGCGCTCTCCCTCCTTCGACGGGTGGCGATCAGCATCGCGATGCTGATCGCCACCTCGATCCTCGTCTTCGTGGTCCTGCGGCTGCTCCCGGGGGATCCGGTGATCACCCGGCTCGGCTCCACGCCCGGCGTCGATGCCGAGACGATCAAGCGCCTCCGCGAGGAGGCCGGCCTCGACGCGCCGATCATCGAGCAGTACCTCCGCTGGATGGGAGGGATCTTCACCGGTGACTTCGGGCAGTCCTACTTCAACCAGTTCTCCGTCACCGAGCTCATTGCGCAGCGGTTCCCGGCGACCGTCGAGCTCACCCTCATCGGCATCGTGCTGGCGATCATCATCGCCGTCCCGACCGCGGTCATCGCCTCGCTCCGGCCTCTCGGCGCGGTGGACCGGATCCTCACCGCGATCTCCACGGCGGGGATGGCGCTGCCGCAATTCCTCATCGGCATCGTGCTGATCGTCGTGTTCGCGGTGCAGCTGAGAATCCTTCCTGCCCGTGGATTCACGCCGCTCGCCGATGATCCGGCGTCGAACCTGGTGCGCATGATCCTGCCGTCGCTCACCCTCGCGTTCGCCGCGGCGCCGCTGCTGATGCGGTTCCTGCGGGCATCCATGATCGAGGTGCTGGACGCTCCGTACATCCGCACCGCGAAGGGCAAGGGGCAGTCGGGGTCGGGCGTCGTCCTCGGTCATGCGCTGCGCAACGCCCTCATCCCCGGCCTGACCATGCTCGGGCTGATCGTGGGCTACACGCTCGGCGGCGTGGTGATCGTGGAGTACGTCTTCGGCATCCCGGGACTCGGCTCCCTCGCGATCGACGCGGTGTTCAAGCGCGACTACGCGGTGCTGCAGTCGGTCGTGCTGCTGATCTCCGCGCTGTTCATCCTCACGACGCTCGTGGTCGATCTGCTCTACGGCGTCCTCGACCCGCGCCTTCGCACCAGGAGGATCCATGGCTGATCCGACGTCGACCCTCGTGACGCCGCCGCGCATCCGTGCGCGCCGGGCGTCCCCCGCGTCGGTCCTCTCGGTCGGCGTCATCGCGCTGATCGTGCTCGCCTGCGTCCTCGCGCCGGTGCTCTCGCCCTACGATCCCGCGGCGCAGTCGCCCCAGCGATTCGCCCCGCCTTCGGGCGCGCACCTCTTCGGCACCGACGAACTGGGGCGCGACCTCTTCAGCCGGGTGCTGTACGGCGGTCAGCTCACGGTCTTCATCGCCGGCGGCGCGACGCTCGTGGCGATGGTGCTCGGCATCGCGTGGGGGATGACGGCGGCCTTCCGGCGCGGCGTCGTCGACGAACTGCTCATGCGTCTCGCCGACACCGTCATGGCGATCCCGCAGATCCTCTTCGCGCTGGTGTTCATCTCGGCGTTCGGAGCCGACCCCGTCAAGCTCGCCGTGATCGTGGGCGTGCTGCTCACCCCGACCACGGCGCGCCTCGTGCGCTCGGCGGTGCTGAGCGAGCTGCAGGAGGACTACTTCACCGCGGCGGTGGCCTTCGGGTCCACGCGTCGCAGGCTGCTCTTCGCCGAGGTGCTGCCCAATGCCCGCGGGCCGATCATCGTGCAGACGGCGATCAACGCCGCCAACGCCATCCTGCTGGAGGCGTCGATGAGCTTCGTCGGACTGGGCATCGCCCCGCCCCAGGCGACCTGGGGGACGCTCATGCAACAGGGGTACCAGAAGATGTACCAGTCCATCGGATACGTGCTGTTCCCGGCACTGTTCATCTTCGTGACGATCTGGCTGCTCAACGTGCTCGCCGACCAGTTCGGCGGCGACAGGAAGGGGATGCGCCGATGACGTCGGTTGCGGAGGACGCCGTGCTCGAGGTGCGCGACCTGACCGTCGCCTATGGAGAGGCGATGCCGGTCAAGGGCATCGGCTTCGCCGTGCGGCCGGGAGAGCGGATCGGCCTGGTCGGCGAGTCCGGATCCGGCAAGTCGCTCACCGCGCTGTCGATCATGCGGCTCGCGGAGGGCGCCCGCCTCGGCGGCAGCATCCGGCTCGAGGGCCGCGAGCTCCTCGACCTCAGCGAGCGCGAGATGACGCGCGTGCGCGGCGGTGAGATCGCGATGGTCTACCAGGATCCGATGAGCTCGCTCAACCCCGTGCGCACGATCGGCCATCAGCTGGTCGAAGCCATCCGCCTGCATGAGCGCATGCCGAAGGAGGCCGCCCGTGAGCGTGCTGTCGAACTGCTCACCGAAGTCGGCGTGCCGTTCCCGGAGGAGCGCCTCTCCCAGTATCCGCACGAGTTCTCCGGCGGCATGCGCCAGCGCGTGATGATCGCGATGGCGATGTCGTCGCGCCCGAAGGTGCTCATCGCCGATGAGCCGACCACCGCGCTCGATGTCACCACCCAGTCCCGCATCATCGACCTCCTCGACCGGCTGGCCGAGGAGCATGGCACGGCGGTCGTGCTGATCACGCACGACCTCGGCGTCGCGGCGGGTTTCTGCGAGCGCATCCACGTCATGCGGCAGGGCCGGATCATCGAGGAGGCTCCGGTCGAACGGCTCTACGCGGAGCCGCAGCATCCGTACACCCGTGCGCTGCTGGGCGCCGTCGTCGACCTCACCGTGGACGTGCACCGGCCGATCCGGACGACGGGGGAGGTGCTCGAACGTCCCGCTGCTCCCGAGGAGGGGGACGGAGGCGCCGGCGCCGTGGACAGGGCGCGCGAGGCGGGCGATGTCCTTCTCGACGTCCGCGACCTGCGGAAGGTCTTCGCCCTCGGATCGGGCCGGCGGGTCACCGCCGTCGACGACGTCTCCTTCCAGATCCGACGCGGCGAGACCTTCGGCCTCGTCGGGGAGTCGGGATCGGGGAAGTCCACGGTCTCCAAGGCCGTGCTGGCCCTGGGTGGCATCGACGGTGGATCCGTCGTCTTCGACGGCGTCCGCCCGCACGAGCTGCGGGCGGAGCCGCTGCGCCGGCTGCGGCGCCGGATGCAGATGGTCTTCCAGGACCCGTTCTCCGCGCTCAACCGGAGGCAGACGGTCGCCGAGATCATCGAGGCGCCGTTGCGCGCCCACGGCATCGGCACCCGCGCGACCCGGGCGGAGAAGGTGCGGGAGGCGATGCACCGGGTCAGACTCGACGAGGAGTTCGCGTCGCGGCTGCCCCGGTCGATGTCGGGCGGGCAGTGCCAGCGCGTGTCCATCGCGCGTTCGCTCGTGCTCGAGCCGGAGTTCCTGGTGCTGGACGAGTCCGTCTCGGCCCTGGATGTGTCCATCCAGGCCCAGGTGCTCAACCTGCTGCGCGACCTGCAGTCCCAGCTCGGCCTGACCTATCTGTTCATCAGTCACGATCTCGCCGTGATCCGGTACATGTCCTCGACCGTGGCGGTCATGCAGCAGGGCAGGATCGTCGAGATGGCGGCGCGCGACCAGCTCTTCGCGAACCCGCAGCACGAGTACACGCGGGGTCTCATGGCGGCGATCCCGATCGCGGATCCGGTCGCCGAACGTCGGCGCAGGGCCGAGGCCGCCGCGCTCTGGGAATCCGCCGGCACGCCGAAGACCGCCGTCGGCGCCCCCTGACGGGACGCCGTCCCGCACCCCGAACATCCCGAAACGCCGTCGAAGGAGAATCATGTCGTCCCCCGCCCACCTCGCCCGCACCTCGTCCGACGTCGGCGCGAGCGCGATGAAGAAGGCCATCTGGCGGCTCGGTCCGTTCCTCGGCCTGCTGTACCTCGTCGCATACATCGACCGGAACAACGCCGGATTCGCCAAGCTCGAGATGACCCAGGCGCTGCAGATGACCGAGGCCGCCTTCGGTCTCGCGGCAGGGATCTTCTTCATCGGGTACCTGCTCTTCGAGGTGCCGAGCAATCTGCTGCTCGAGAGGTTCGGTGCGCGCAAGTGGATCGCGCGGATCATGATCACCTGGGGGATCGTCGCGGTGCTGACCGCCTTCGTGCAGGATGCGACGCAGTTCGCGATCGCGCGATTCCTGCTCGGCATCGCCGAAGCCGGATTCTTCCCCGGCGTCCTGCTCTACCTCACGCTCTGGTTCCCGCGGCAGTACCGCACGCAGGTGCTCGCGGTGTTCGCGCTGTCGAACCCGCTGGCGAACGCGATCGCGGCACCGCTGTCCGGGTGGATCATGGGCCTGCACGGATTCCTCGGCATGGAGGGGTGGCAGCTGGTCTTCCTGCTCGAGGGCGTCCCCGCCGTGCTGCTCGCCCTCGTCGTGTTCTTCTGGCTGCCGGACCGCCCGCAGGACGCCCGCTGGCTGACCGCGGCGGAGCAGCGATGGATCTCCGACACGGTCGCCGAGGAGACCGCGGCCACGGAGCGGGTGCACGGACGCGTCCGGCTCGCCGCCGTCTTCGGGAACGGACGGCTGTGGCTGCTGATCCTGCTGTTCTTCGGGGTGGTGTTCGGGGCCTACGGCCTGGGCCTCTGGCTGCCGACGATCGTGAAGGGCATGGGCGACTTCTCCACCGCCACGATCGGCTGGCTCGTCGCCGTGCCGAACATCTGCGCGGCGCTGCTGATGCTGCCGTGGGAGCGGGCCGCCCGCAAGCAGGGCAACATCCCGCTGCAGGTCGGCATCACGCTGTCGATCACGGCGCTGTCGCTGCTCGCGGCGGTGGCGGCCAGGGATGTGCCGGTTCTCGCGCTCGCCGCCCTGTGCGTGGGCATGTCGGCGCTGTTCGCGACGACGCCGCTGTTCTGGAGCCTGCCTCCGATGGTGCTGACGGGCACGGCGGCGGCCGCAGGGCTCGCCTTCATCAACTCCGTCGGGAACCTCGCGGGGTTCGCCGGGCCGTACGCGATCGGATGGATCACCGAGAGCACGGGATCGGCGGTGTGGGGCCTGCTTCCGGTCGCGGCCCTCACCGTGATGGGCGCGGCGATCGGGTTCGTGCTCAGCCGCCGGCCCGAGTTCTCGAAGCCGGTACCGGTCGGAGCGGGGGACTGACCCTCGCGCGAGGGTAGGGTTTTGCTATAGCAATGGAGGAGACGGCAGAATGGCTCAGCAGGCCGCACCCGTGGGCACCATGATCGGGGATCGCATCCGCGTGCCGCGCACCCGCATCAGGGTCGGCGTCTCGCGGCGCGACATCACCCCTCCGGTCGGAATCCGGGCGAAGAACTGGGGTCCGGCGGACTGGGAGCGCTCCGAGGGCGTGCATCGCCCGTTCGCGCTCACGGCTCTCGCGCTGATCGGCGACGACGGTCGTCCACGCCTGCTGCTCGCCGTGGACGGCACATGGTGGCGCCGCGTCGCCGACGAGCAGGGCGTGCGCGGAGCGATCCTCGACGGTCTGGGACTCGAACCGGATCAGCTCATGCTGTCCCTCTCGCACACGCACGCCGGCGCGGTGCTGTGCGCGGCCGATGCACACCTGTCGGGGGGCGAGCTCATCCCCGGATACCTCGAGGCGCTCGCCGCCGCGGGCATCGCCGCCGGCCGGGAGGCGCTGGACGGCGCGGAGCCGGGGCTGATCGAGTGGGCGCAGGGACGATGCGCGCTGGCGGCGGATCGTGAACTGGTCCTGGACGGGCGCGCCCTCGTCGGTTTCAACCCCGCGGGCGACGCCGACGACACGGTCGTGATCGGGCGGATCAGCGTGGGCGGCCGCGTGCGCGCCACCCTGGTGAACTACGCCTGCCACCCGACGACGCTCGCCTGGCAGAGCCGCGAAGTCTCGCCCGACTACGTGGGTGCGATGCGTGAGATCGTCGAGAGCGCCACGGATGCGCCATGCCTGTTCGTGCAGGGCGCCTCCGGCGAGCTCGCGCCGCGCGAGCAGTACACGGGCGACGTGTCGGTGGCCGACCGGCACGGACGTTCGCTCGGACATGCGGTGCTCGCCGCGCTCGACGCGCTGCCCGCGCCCGGCGACGAGGTCACCCTCGACGGCGTGGTCGAGTCGGGGGCTCCGCTCGCGATCTGGGCGGGACGCCCCGCCGAGGCCGACGGCTCCGCCTCCGGCACGACGACGAGCGTGGATCTGCCCCTGCGCGATCTGCCCACCCTCGACGAACTCGCGGAGGAGTGGAAGGACATCGATCCCCGCTCGCGCGAGGAACGGCTCGGACGCGCGCGCAATCTCCGCGAGGGCTACATCGACGGCCCGACCGTCCGGCACCCGGTGTGGGCGTGGCGGGTCGGCGACGCGGTGCTCCTCGGCCATCCGGGTGAGGCCTACTCGCGACTCCAGCGCACCCTGCGCGCGAGGTTCCCGGGCGTCCCGATCGTCGTGATGAACCTCACGAACGGGCCGGGGTTCGTCTATCTGCCCACGCGCGAGGCCTATGACCGCGGCGCGTACCAGGCCTGGCAGACGCCGCTCGCGCCCGGCGCCCTCGACCTGCTCGAGGAGCACGCGTCCCGCGTGGTCGCCGAGCTGCTCGGCCGCTGATGCGGCCCGCCCCGACGTCGCAGTCCCCCGACATGAGGAGAACCATGAACGCTCAGAGACCCGTCGCCGTGGTGACCGGAGGAGCAGCCGGCATCGGCTGGGAGATCGGACAGCGCCTCGCGGCCGACGGCCACCTCGTCGTCGCCGTCGATCGCGTGCCCGCGCTCACCGCGGGGGACAACCCCGCCGGGATACTCTGGCGCGAGCTCGACGTCACGGACCACGAGGCGGTCGATCGCGTCTTCTCGGCGATCGAGGCCGAGCTCGGCCCGATCGCGGTGCTCGTCAACAACGCCGGGATCCAGCGCCATCGCGGCATCGAGGACCTCGCCTGGGACGAGTGGACCGCCGTCGTCGACGTGAACCTGCACGGCGTCTTCGCCTGCCTGCAGGCGGCCGGCCGCCGGATGCTCGCGCGCGGAGAGGGACGGATCGTCAACATCTCGTCCGTCTCCTCCCGCGGCTCGGCCGGGCGTGCGCCCTACGCGACGACCAAGGCCGCCGTGATCGGACTCACCGCCACCGCGGGAGCCGAGTGGGCCGCGCGCGGCGTGCGCGTCAACGCCGTGGCGCCGGGCTATGTCGACACCGGGGTGTTCCGGCAGGGCGTCGAGGCCGGCACGCTCAGTCTCGACACGATCCTCTCCCGCATCCCCGCGAAGCGCCTCGCCGATGCGAGCGAGATCGGTGCGGCGGTGAGCTTCCTGGTGTCCGATCAGGCGTCGTACATGAACGGCCAGACGCTCTACGTCGACGGCGGCTTCATGGTCGATTACGGCGTCCCCCTCGCGAAGAAGCCCGAATGACCGGGATCGCGCACATCGACACGGCCACGGCCGTGCTGCCCCTGCCCGCGCCGCTGCGGCTGGGGGCCATGACCGTGACCCGGCGGGAGTACAGCGCCGTGCGCGCCGTCGCGTCGGACGGCACGCAGGGCGTCGCCTATTGCCTGTCGCGGGAGGCGCCGATGGCGGAGATCGTGCGACGGCTCGTGGCCGACCACGCCGTCGGCGCCGATCCGGACGATCCGGCCGCGACCTGGGAGCGGATGCTGCGCGGCAGCGCGATCGTCGGGAGGGTCGGGCTCGTGCGCCGTGCGATCGGGCTCGTCGACATCGCGCTCTGGGACATCGCGGCCCGCCGCGCCGCTCAGCCGCTCTGGCGACTGCTCGGAACCGGGGACGCACCGCGGGCCTCGATGCTCGTCGCGGCCTATCCGACGCCGGATCGCACCCCGCGCGCCGTCGCCGACGAGGTGCTCGCGCAGGCGGACGGGTGGGCCCAGGTCAAGATCTCCCGGCTGCCCGATCCGTCCTACATGCGCGAGCTCATCGGGATCCTGAACCGCGAGCTCCCGGACGCCACGGGCCTCGTCGTGGATGTCGGCTTCGGCTGGCGGGACGCCGACGAGGCGCTCGCCGAGATCGCGCAGTGGGGCGACCCGCGGCTCGCGTGGCTCGAGGATCCGCTGCTGCCGGAGGACGTCGCGGGCTGCGCGCGGATCCGCCGGGAGTCGGGTCTGCCGCTCTCGGTCGGAGACGAGGTCACGGATCCCGCCGTGCTGCGCGCGCTCGTCGAGGAGGACACGGTCGACGTGCTGCGCCTCGACGTGGTCGCGATCGGCGGAGTGACCCCGGCGCTCGAGATCATCGCGTGGGCCGGCGAGCGCGGCGTGCCCGTCTCGGGGCATGTCTACTCCGAGGTCACGGCGCATCTCGGCATCGGTGTGGAGACGTTCGCGCGCGGCGGCAACCCGTACGATCCCGCACCGGCCTTCATCCTCGGCGGCCCGGACTACGCGGCGCGGATCGCCCCGAGCCGGGATCCGGGGCTGGGCTTCGGTCTCGATCCGCAGGTCTTCGACTTTGACAGGAGCACGCCATGAGTCTCAGCACTGCACGCAGCGTCGTCGTGACGGGCAGCGGCAAGGGCATCGGCAGAGCCGTCGCCGAGCGGCTCACGGCGGACGGCTGGATCGTCATCGGCCTGGAGCGCTCCGCCGGATCCGGGAGCGTCGAGGCCGGCGCCTGCACCGAGGTCGTGCTCGGAGACGCCGCCGAGCGAGACGCGCACCGACGGGCCGCGGAGGCCGCGCTCGCGCGTGCACCGCTGGCCGGCTGGGTCAACAACGCCGGGATCACGAAGCGGACCAGGCTGCACGAGCTCGACGAGGACGTCGTGCGCGAGATCCTCCGCATCAACGGCTTCGGCTACGTATGGGGCTGCAGCACGGCGGTCTCCGCGTTCGTCGATCAGGGGGTCGCCGGCGCGATCGTCAACATCGGGTCGATCCACGGGCGGGCGAGCCACCCCGATCACGCCGCGTACGAGTTCACCAAGGGCGGGATCGACGCGCTCACCCGCAGCATCGCCGTCAGCTACGGCGGGCTGGGCATCCGGGCCAACACCGTGGCCCCCGGCGGCGTGCGCACTCCGCATCTGGAGGCGCAGATCGCCGCGTCCGCCGACCCCGATGCGGCCGAGCGGGCGCTCGCCGAGGGCCCGCCGATGGCGCGGATCGCCCGCGCGGAGGAGGTGGCGGCGCTGACCGCGTTCCTGCTGTCCGATGAGGTCCCGTACCTCACCGGACAGTCGATCGCGGTCGACGGCGGATGGACGTCGTCGTTCGGCGACGTCTCCGTCGACCCCGCGCTGCGGGCCCGCTTCGGCAGGGGGCGCTGAGGGGCGGGGTCAGGCCTTCAGCATCGAGGCCCGGGAGATCAGGCCGTCCACGACGTCGAAGGTCGCGATCGTCTCGGTGGCGACGCCCGCGTTGACGACCTGCTCCTGGGCGACGACCCAGCGCGTGCCGAACAGGACGCTGTCGTCGATCGTGCAGGAGAGCTCGGGGTTCCGCAGCCGAGGCTCGTAGAAGGCGCGGATGGCCGCGGCCCCGATGATCGGCTCCGGCGCGACGCCGACGATGACGGCATCGGCCGCATAGGTCGCGACGAAGGCGTCCAGGTCGTGCGCGTTGAAGGCGTCGAGCTGGGCGTGGACGGTGTCCAGGGCCGTGCGGATGCGGTCAGTCAATGCGAACTCCTCCGTTGACGTCGTAGGTGGCGCCGGTGATGAAACGGGCGCGCTCCGAGGCGAGCGAGGCGATGATCCAGGCGACGTCCTGCGGCTCGCCGAAGTCGCCGAGAGGGATGGACCCGGCGAGCTTCTCGCGGCCCTCGCCCTGGAGCTGATCGGTGATCGCGCTCGCGACGGGGCCGGGCGTCACCGCGTTCACCCGGATCCCCTCGCCGGCCAGCAGGCGGGCGAAGCTGCGGGTGATCGCGAGCAGGGCCCCCTTGCTCGCGGCGTAGTGCATGCCGGTCTGCAGGGCGCCGACCTGCCCGGCGATCGAGGAGATGTTGACGACGGATCTGTCGCCGCCCGCGGCGCGCAGCAGCGGGAGGGCGGCGCGGGTCAGCAGGAACGTGCCGCGCGCGTTGGTCTCGAGCACCAGATCCCAGTCGTCGATCTCGATGTCCTCGAACGGGATGTAGGGGCAGACGCCGCCGTTGTTGACGAGGACCTCGAGCGCACCCCAGGACTCCTCGATCTCGGAGATCAGATCCTCGATCGACGACGGATCCCGCAGGTCCAGGCGCGACACGCGCACGTCGGGGGATCCGGCGGCGCGGCACTCGTCCGCGACCCTCGAAGCCTCCGCCGCGCGTCCGGCGTAGGTGATCCAGATCGCGCCTCCGGCGCGGGCGAGTTCGAGGGCGGCCGCGGCTCCGATGCCGGAGCTCGCGCCGGTGATGAGGGCACGGCGAGCAGTCATGGGAAAACGCTATAGCAAATCTGCGCGTGAAGAAATTCTGGCTCCGCGATTGCTAGATGCTATAGCATTCACGACATGACTCAGCCCCTGACCCTCATCACCGACTGCGACCTGCCCGGTGACGCCGCGGAGCGGACGCTGCGTTCCGCCGGAATCAGCGCGGTCCGCGCGAACGATACGAGCGACGATGCGCTCGCCGCGCTCGGCGCCGACGCCGAGGCCCTGATCGTGCAGTGGCGCCGCATCGACGGTGCGCTGATGGATCGGATGCCCCGGCTGCGCGTCATCAGCAGGCTCGGCATCGGATACGACATGATCGACGTCGCCGCCGCGACCGAGCGCGGGATCGCGGTCGCGAACACTCCCGGATACTGCATCGAGGAGGTCGCCGCGCACACGGTCGCCATGATCATGGCGCAGGGGCGAGGGCTGCCGGCGTACGACCAGGCGCTGCGTGCGGGCGTCTGGAAGCCGGTCGACGCCCGGCCGTTCGCCGTACGCCCCTCGCAGACCTCGGTGTCGGTGCTCGGATTCGGCCGGATCGGATCGCTGGTCGCACGCGGCCTGCGGGGTCTCGGCTTCCGCGTCCTGGTGGCCGACCCGTACGCCTCGTCCGAGGCCGTCCGGGACGCGGGCTGCGAGCCGGTGTCTCTCGATGACGCGATCGCCGCCGCCGACATCCTCACGCTGCACGTTCCGCTCACGGAGGAGACGAGGCATCTGATCGACGCCGCTGCGCTCGCGCGCATGAAGGAGGGTGCCGTCGTGGTGAACACCTGCCGCGGGGCGCTGATCGACGAGGCGGCCCTGGTCGACGCGCTGAGGTCGGGCCAGGTCGGAGCCGCGGCGCTGGACGTCTTCGAGAGCGAGCCGCTGGGGGCGGACTCCCCGTTGCGCGCCGCACCGCATGTGCTGCTCAGCCCGCACGCCGCCTGGTACTCGCCGGAGGCGCTGGAGGACCTTCCGGTTCACGCCGCCGACAACGTGATCCGCTTCCTCGCCGGGGACGACGTGCCCGCCATCGTCGACCGTGCCTACGCGGCGCGCTGACGCGCCGGAGAACGGAGAGGACCCTCATGGAGCTGATGCGCCTCGGAGCACCGGGAGCCGAGCGGCCGTTCGTCCGCGATGATGAGGGCGTCGTGCGCGACCTCTCCTCGCTCACGGACGACATCGACGGCGCCTTCCTCGCCGCGGAGGGGATCCCCCGCGTGCGCGCCGCCCTCGCCGCCGGCACGCTCGCGGCGGTCGACGTGAGCGGTCTCCGCGTCGGTGCTCCGGTCGCGCGGCCGACCGCGGTGATCTGCGTCGGGCAGAACTACGCCGCGCACGCCGCGGAGTCGGGATCCCTGCCGCCGTCGGATCCGGTGCTGTTCTTCAAGCACCCGAACACGATCGTCGGGCCCGACGACGTGGTGCTGCTCCCGCCCGGCGCGGAGAAGGTCGACTGGGAGGTCGAGCTCGCCGTCGTCATCGGGCGCACGGCGCGATACCTCTCCTCGCCCGAGGACGCGCGCGCCGTGATCGCCGGATACGCGGTCTCGAACGACGTCTCAGAGCGCGCCTATCAGCTCGACGTGTCCGGCGGGCAGTGGTCGAAGGGCAAGTGCGCGGAGACCTTCAACCCGCTGGGGCCGGTGCTCGTGCCCGCCGAGGAGGTCGATCCGCAGGCTCTGCGGCTCCGCTCGTTCGTGAACGGCGAACCCCGGCAGGACTCGTCCACGGCCGACATGATCTTCCCCGTGCTGCGGCTCGTCCACGAGATCAGCCGGTTCATGGTGCTGGAGCCCGGAGACGTGATCAACACCGGCACGCCTCAGGGGGTGGCGCTCTCGGGCCGGTTCCCCTACCTGCGCGAGGGCGACGAGATGCGGATCGAGATCGACGGGCTGGGGTCCCAGCGGCAGCGCGTCCTGCGGGCGCGGGAGGGCTGAGCGGATCCCGCCCCGGTCATCCTGCGAACGGGAGGACAGGCAGTCCGTGCACGCCGGGGCGCACGGCGTAGACGCTCCCCGCCTCGGTCCCGTGGCTCGAGGCCAGCCCCTGGGCCGAGGTCGTGATGAAGAGCGTGCCGAGGTCGTCCCCGCCGAACGTGCACGCGCTCACCTGGGGGACGGGAAGGGTGATGCGGGCGATCTCGGCACCGGAGGCGTCGAGGCCGATCACCCGGCCCGCGCCCCAGACCGCCACCCAGACGCTGCCGTCGGCGGCGACCGTGAGTCCGTCCGGAACGCCGTCCGCCGCCGGCACCTCGGCGAGCACGCGGCGCTCGACCAGCTCCCCGTCTTCGAACTCGAGCACGTCGACGCGGTGGGACATGCTGTCGATGTAGTACGCGCGCTCGCCGCCGGGAGAGAACGCGATGCCGTTGGAGACGGTGACGGAGGGCAGCAGCGGTGCCACCGCGAGGTCGGCGTCGACGCGGAGCAGGGCGCCGGCTCCGGGGGATGCGTCGTACGCCATGGATCCGGCGAGCAGACGTCCCTGCGGATCGCAGCCTCCGTCGTTCATCCGCACCGCGGGATCGCCGACGAGGCGCGCGACGGGGCGCGGGGTCTCCTCCGGGGCCCCCGCGAGATACAGGTCGTGCGCGCCGACGGCCACGAATCCGCCGTTCCTCCGCGGGCGCAGGAACGCGAGATACGCGTCGTCCACGTGCATCCGATGCACGCCCTCGTCGGACAGCGTCAGCAGGTCGCCCGCCTCGCCGTCGACCCAGCGCAGCCCGCCCCATCCCGGCCACCAGACCGGGCCCTCCGCGTGGTGCGCGACGGGGCCGGTCACGTTCTCGACGTGCATCCCGGTGCTGCGGTGCGGGGTGGCGGGCATGGATCCCATCCTGGCAAAGGCCGCCGCCCCGCAGGCACCAGAGCCGCGTCCATATCGTGCCCGTATCGAAATCCGGATACGCTCCGGCAACCCGGCGCTCGCTTGACTCGATCCCATGCGAACACCCGCCTCGGAACTCGTCGTCCACGAGGACGCGCTCCGCGAGAACACCGCTCGCCTGCGAGCGCTGTCCGGCGGAAGGCTGATGGCCGTCCTCAAGGCGGACGCGTTCGGCCATGGGGACGTCACCTCCGCGGTGCTCGAGTCGGGGGCGGAGTCCATCGGGGTGACGAGCGTCGACGAGGCGCTCGCGCTGCGCCAGGCGGACGTCGACGCGCCGATCCTGAGCTGGCTCAACCCGCCGGGCGCCGACTTCGAGACGGCGGTCCGCGAGCGCATCGACCTCGCCGTTCCCAGCCTCGAGCTGCTCTTCGAGATCGCCGGCGCCGCGCGGGCCGCGGGGAGGGTCGCCCGCGTGCACCTGCACATCGATATCGGCACCGGCCGCGACGGCTGCCCGCCGCCGGACTGGGCGACCCTGTGCGCGCTCGCCCGCGCGCAGGAGGCGGCGGGCGCGATCCGCGTGGTCGGGGTGATGGGGCACATGTCCTGCGCCGACGACCCCCTGAGCGGGCAGAACGTGCGCGAGCGCCTGGTGTTCGAGAACGCGATCCGCACGGCGCGTCGTCGCGGTCTGCGCCCGCACCTCCTGCATCTCGCGGCCACGGCCGCGACGATTACGGGCGCCGGTGCCGGGTATGGCCCGCACCGGATCGGGGCCGGGCTGTTCGGCATCGACCCTTCGCACACGACGGAGGTGCTGCGGCCCGCCCTGACCCTGACCTCGACCGTCGTGTCGTCCCGCGAGGCGCCCGCGGGCACCGGCGTCGGATACGGTCACGACTTCGTCACCCCGGAGCGCACGCACCTCGCGCTGCTGCCGCTCGGCTACGCCGACGGGCTGCCCCGTGCGGCGTCCGGACGGGCGGAGGTGCTCGCGCGCGGCACGCGCCGGCCGCTCGTGGGCAGGTTCTCGATGGACATGGTCGTCGTCGACACCGGGGACATGCTCCTGCGGCCGGGGGAGCGCGTCACGGTCTTCGGCCCGGGCCGGGACGGCGAGCCGACGGTCGCCGACTGGGCGGCCTGGTCGCACACGATCGAGCACGAGATCGTCACCGCGGTCGGCTCCCGGAGCTCTCGGATCCACCGCGCCCTCGATACCTCGAACCACCCCACGACCTCGCTCCCTGGAGAGACCGCATGCCTCAGCACACCCGCCGGATCGCCGTCATCGGAGGCGGCGCGAACGACGAGCACACGGTCTCCCTCGCCTCTGCGGCCGCCGTCGCGCGCGCTGTCCGCGCGCTGAGCCACACCGCGGTCCCGCTCACGATCGGCGAGGACGGCGCGTGGCGGGACGAGCGCGGCACGGTGCTGCCCGCCCATCGCGCGATCGAGCTGCTGGCGGGCTGCGATGCGGCGATCCCGATGCTGCACGGCGTCCGGGGCGAGGACGGCGCGATCGCCGGTCTGCTGGAGCTCTGCGGAGTGCCCTCCGCCGGCTCCCCGGTGCGCGCGGGCGCGCTGGGGATGGACAAGCAGGCGACGAAGCTGGTCGCCGCATCGCTGGGCATCGCGACGGCGAGCGGGCGTCTCGTCGCGTCCGGATCCGAGGCGGTGACCACCGGCCTGACGCCGCCCCTCGTCGTGAAGCCCGCGAGCGGCGGATCCAGCAACGGGGTCTTCCTCGTCTCCGACCTGGACGGCGTCGCCGGCGCGGTCGAGCGCGCCAGGGCGTTCGGGGATCCGGTCCTGATCGAGGAGTACGTCGCGGGGCGGGAGGTGGACGTCGCCGTCTTCCGTGATCGGCACGGAGCGCTGCGCCTCGGCGCCGCGCTCGAGATCGGAGTGCCGTCCGGTGGCGTGTTCGGCGCGACGGAGAAGTACGACGGCAGCGCCGTGTTCACGGTGCCCGCCCGGATCGGCGACGCCGAGGGCGCGGCCGTCCGCTCGGCGGCGATGCGGCTCTACACGGCGCTGGGGTGCGCGGGAGTCGCCCGCTTCGACTTCTTCGTGACCGCGGACGGTCCCGTGCTCAACGAGGTGAACACGGCGCCCGGGATGACCGAGCGCTCGCAGGTGCCGCTGATGTACGCGGCGATCGGTCTCGACTACACCGGCCTGGTCGCGGAGCTCCTCGACGCGGTGCTTTCGCCCGCCCAGGAGGAGGCGCCGCAGCGGACCGGGGCGACCGCATGACGGTCGCCGAGCCCGCACCGAAGACCCGGCTGGACTGGGCGGATGCCGCCAAGGGGCTGTTGATCGTCCTCGTCGTGTTCTGGCACGTGGTGATGAAGAGCTACCTCACGATCGACTGGCGCATCGGCCTGCCGATCCCCGGCGCCTGGGGCCTGATCTCCGACCTCGCCTACCCGGTGCGGATGCCGCTGTTCTTCCTCATCTCCGGCTGCTTCGCCGCGAACGCGATCGCGCGGCCGTGGGCCGCCGTGTTCCGCAGCCGTGTCCTGCGCTTCCTGTATCTGTATCTGCTCTGGACGCTCATCCACATGGCGACGATGTGGGCGTTCCCCGACTTCCCGACGCTCGTGCCGAGATCCGTCGCGGAGTTCGTCGACGCGATCACGATCAGCCCTCCGAACGCCTGGTACCTGTACGCCCTCGCGCTCTACTTCCTCGTCGCCAAGGGGCTGCGCCGGCTGCCCGTCTGGATCCCGCTGGCGGCCGCCGCCGCGCTGACGACCGCCGTCGGAGCGGGACTCGTCGACGTCGTGAGCAACCGCGGATCGCTGCTGGCCAACCTGCTCTACTTCCTCCTCGGCACGTCCTTCTCCCGGCAGATCATCGGGTTTGCCGCCCGGCCGCGCCCTCTGCTCGCGACCGGGTGGGTCGTGCTGTACCTGGCCGCGTTCGCGGCCGTGAGGGCCGCCGGGGCCGAGGAGATCCCGGGGGTGTGGCCCGGCCCCGCCCCCCCCCGGGCCGGGGCGGGGGGTGGCGGGGGGGCGACTGCCGGGGGGGGGGCCCGGGGGGGGGCCGGGCCGTG
>JAITLM010000203.1 GCA_031277885.1 Microbacterium sp. | reverse complement strand
CGGAGCCGAACAGATCGTCAGATAGGCATCCCCGACCCGCCAGGAACGGCCATCGGCCCACGCCTCCGCCGGTTCGAAGCCGAGCCGCCCGAGAAGCCAGCCCCACTCGGCCCCGGCGCGCGTCACGTCTGCGACCCAGAGTTCGACGTGGTGCAATCCGCGCATCCTGTCATCCAACCAGACGCGCCGACGTGCACCGCGACACCGAACCCGACACCCGCTGGACCGGAGCGGCGGCCCGCCAGGCGCGCCCCGCGCGACGACCGCCGGGCCCGGGGACGCCGCCGCAGGAGACGCCCCGCGGCGTCACACCCGTCGGGGCGGGCCGGTGCGGTGCCTTAGAATTCTCAGAACTCGGCACGCTCTGGGCCGGGCTCGAACACCCGAGACACCCACGACGATTGGTGCCCTGTGCTTCCCGCATCGCCCGACGACGCGCTCGCCCCGGAATGGCTGAAGGAACCGGCCGATCCGAACGATCTCGCCCCGGGGGTGTGGCCGGTCTCCGCGCGGCGCGACAGCGACGGAGAGCTCGAACTCGGCGGCGTCGGAGTCGCCGAGCTGCGTGCCCGTTTCGGCACCCCCCTCTACGTGCTCGACGAGGCCGAGGTGCGCGCCCACGCGGCGCGGATCAAGGGCGCCTTCGACGCCGCGGCGGCCGTCCACGGCACCAAGGCGCGCGTGTACTACGCGGGCAAGGCGTTCCTCAGCACCGAAGTCGCGCGCTGGGTCACCCAGGAGGGGCTGCGTGTGGACGTCTGCAGCCGCGGCGAACTCGAGATCGCGCTCGCCGCCGGCGTCAAGCCGTCCCGGATCGGCTTCCACGGCAACAACAAGAGCGTCTCCGAGCTGGAGCGGGCCGTCGAGGTCGGCGTCGGCACGATCATCCTCGACTCGGCGATCGAGATCGAGCGTCTCGGCGCGATCGCCGAGCGCCGCAGCGCCGCGAGCAGCGGTACGGGGTCCGACGGATACGTCCAGCGCGTGCTGCTGCGCGTGAACAGCGGCGTGCACGCGGAGACCCACGACTTCCTCGCCACCGCGCACGAGGACCAGAAGTTCGGCACCTCTCTCGAAGCGGCGCCCGCGCTCGTCGAGCGGATCCGCGAGATCCCGAGCCTGAAGCTGCGCGGCCTGCACTGCCACATCGGATCCCAGATCTTCGGATCCGCCGGCTTCGCCGAGTCCGCCTCGCGCGTCGTCGATCTGCACGCCGAGCTCCGCGAGGGAGGGGAGCTGCCGCTGCTCAACCTCGGCGGCGGCTTCGGCATCGCGTACACCGCGGCCGACGACCCGACCCCGATCGAGGAGCTCGCCACCGCGATCGTCGAGGCCGTCGCCCGGGAGTGCGAGGTGCGCGGGATCCCGATCCCCACGCTCGCGTTCGAGCCGGGTCGCGCGGTCATCGGCCAGGCCGGCGTCACGCTGTACGAGGTCGGCACCACCAAGGAGGTGTCGCTCGGCGAGCGCGGAGAGCGCCTCTACGTGAGCGTCGACGGGGGCATGAGCGACAACGCGCGCCCCGCCCTGTACGGCGCCCAGTACTCCGGGCGCATCGCCTCCCGCGAGGGCACGGGCGCACCGGTGCTCGCGCGCGTCGTGGGCTCGCACTGCGAATCGGGGGACATCGTCGTCGATCACGAGTACCTCCCCTCCGACGTCACCCCGGGCGACCTGCTCGCGGTGCCGGCGACCGGCGCGTACTGTCACGCGCTGTCCAGCAACTACAACCACACCCCGCGCCCCGCGGTCGTCGCCGTGCGCGACGGTCGGGCGCGGGTGATCGTGCGGGGGGAGACCCTCGACGACCTCCTCTCCCGCGACGCCGGCATCGCCGCTCGCGGCACGAAGGAACCCACCGGCGCCCGCGCCGGAGAAGGAGAAGCATGACGGAACTCGACGGCCTCCGCCGCACCCTCCGCGTCGCCCTGCTCGGGGCGGGATCCGTGGGATCCCAGGTCGCGCGCCTGCTCCTCGAGCACCAGGGCGACCTCGCCGAGCGCAGCGGCGCGCGGCTCGAGCTCGCGGGCATCCTGGTCCGCGACATCGAGGCCCCGCGCGACGCGGAGCTGCCGCGCGAGCTGCTCACGACCGACGCCGAGGCGCTGATCCAGAGCGCGGACATCGTGATCGAGCTCATGGGCGGGATCGAGCCGGCGCGCGGCTACGTGCTGCAGGCGCTGCGCAGCGGTGCCGATGTCGTCACCGGCAACAAGGCGCTGCTGGCCACGCACGGCGCGGAGATCTTCGAGGCCGCGGACCAGGTCGGCGCCTCCGTGTCCTACGAGGCCGCCGTCGCCGCGGCGATCCCGATCATCCGCCCGCTGCGCGACTCGCTCGCCGGCGACCGGATCAAGCGCATCTTCGGGATCGTCAACGGCAGCACGAACTACATCCTCGACTCGATGGACCGCCAGGGCCTGAGCGCTCAGGAGGCGCAGCGGATCGCGACCGAGCTCGGCTATCTCGAGGCGGATCCCTCGCTCGACCTCGAGGGCTACGACGCGGCGCAGAAGGCCGCGATCCTCGCCAGCCTCGCCTTCCACACGCAGGTCTCGCTCGACGATGTGCACCGCCAGGGCATCGAGTCCGTCACGGCCGACATGATCGCCGACGCCCGCCGCGCGGGCTATGTGATCAAGCTGCTCGCCGTGTGCGAGCGCCTGAACGAGGACGACGGGGACGCGGTCTCGGTGCGCGTGTATCCGGCGCTGATCGACCGCGAGCACCCGATGGCGAGCGTGCACGGCGGCAACAACGCCGTGTTCGTCGAGGCCGAGGCCGCCGGACCGCTCATGTTCTACGGGGCGGGCGCGGGCGGCGTGCAGACTGCCTCTGCCGTGCTCGGCGACGTCGTCTCGGCCGCGCGCCGGCACATCGCCGGCGGCGTGGGCGTGGGGGAGTCGGCCAGGCAGAGCCTGCCGATGGCGCCCTTCGGCCACATCACGACCCGTTACCAGATCACGATCGAGGTCGCCGACGTCACCGGCGTGCTCGCGACCGTGGCCGGGATCCTCAGCGACCACGGCGTCTCGATCGCGACCGCTCTGCAGACGATCGAGCGGGGCGAGCAGAGCAGCACCGCCCGCATCGTGATCGGCACGCACCGTGCCACCGAGCAGGCCCTCAGCGACACCGTCGCCCGCCTCGCGGACAGCGACGCCGTCACGCGCGTGCTCTCGGTGCTGCGCGTCGAGGGGGAGTGACGTGAGCTCCCTGCTTCACCCGGTCCCTGAGCGCGCCGAAGGGCCGATGCCGGGGCGCACCGTCGAGGTGCGCGTCCCCGCCACGAGCGCCAACCTCGGTCCGGGGTTCGACACCCTGGGTCTCGCGCTCAGCATGTACGACGAGCTCGAGGTCACGGCCCTCGAACCGGGCCTCATCGAGGTCGAGGTCTCCGGATCCGGCGCGGAGGAGATCGCGCGCGACGCGTCCAACCTCGTCGTGCGCTCGATCGCGCACGTCTTCGCCGACGTGGGCGTCGCGATGCCGGGGATCCGGCTCGTGGCGCGCAACGGCGTGCCGCACGGACGCGGACTGGGCTCCTCCGGCGCCGCGGTCGCCGCCGGCGTGCTGGCCGCGCAGGGGCTGCTGGCGGGCATCGTCGAGCTCGACGACGCCGCGCTGCTCCGCCTCGCGACCGAGCTCGAGGGGCATCCCGACAACGTCGCGCCGGCCCTCTTCGGCGGTCTGACGATCGCTTGGACGGCCGCGCGCGGTCCGCAGCACAAGAAGCTGCTCGTGCACCGCGGCGTCTCGCCGCTCGTGCTCGTGCCGGGCTACACGATGTCGACCAAGGCGGCGCGCAGCCTGCAGCCGGAGCAGGTGCCGAGCGAGGACGCGGTGTTCAACGTCTCCCGCTCCGCGCTGCTCATCGCGGCGCTCACCCAGAGCCCCGATGTGCTGCTGGACGCGACCGACGACCGGCTGCACCAGGACTACCGCGCCCCCGCGATGCCGGAGACGAACCGGCTCGTGCGCGCCCTGCGTGCGGAGGGCTTCGCGGCGGTCGTCTCGGGTGCAGGGCCCAGCGTGCTGGTGCTGTGCGACGGGCCGGGCAGCCGGCTCGACGCCGTCCGGATCGCCGACGAGGTCACGGACACTCCGTGGATCCCGCAGATGGTCGCCGTCGATGTGCGAGGTGGTACAGTGAGGGAACGAGCGGAGGGTTCTTCGTCACAATCGTGATCCCGACCCGCGACGCACTTCCCGCGTCAGCCGCACAGCACCCGAAACCGCAGGACGAGCCGGTCACCGAGCTCCATGCCAGCGTGTTCTCCGGGTGGCATGCAGGGGACAGCCTGTTCTCGGCATGATCGTGCGGTCGCGCCCCGGCATCTGCCGTGTGCGCGCCGAAATTCCCACGACTTACAAGAGGAGTACTCGTGGAGACCATCTCCGAGACCCAGATCGAGACTTCGGCTTCGGCCGATCAGGCGTCCGCCGAGGACGCACCCAAGGCGCCGCGCAAGCGCGCCCCGCGCCGTGCGAACACGGCGACGGCTGCCGCGAAGGCCGCTGAGGCCGCCGAGGCCGCGCCCGCCGCCGAGGCCGCACCGGCCGCCGCCGAGGGTGCATCCGCCGCGGATGCTCCGGCCGAGGCCGCTCCGAAGGCGAAGGCCCCGCGCCGCAGCCGTGCGAAGAAGGCAGAGGAGGCGCCGGCCGAGACGGCAGGCGCCGATGCCGCTCCCGCTGCGGAGGCCGCACCCGCCGCCGATGCTCCGGCCGAGGCCGCACCGAAGGCGAAGGCCCCGCGCCGCAGCCGTGCGAAGAAGACCGATGACGCCCCGGCGGAGGCCGCGGCGGACGCTCCGGCCGAGGCCGTGGCGGAGCCGGTCGCGAAGGAGGCGCCCGCCGAGTCGGCGCCCGCCGACGCGCAGCCCGCGGAGAGCCCGGCGGAGGGCGGCGAGGAGACCAGCGGCCGCAGCCGCAGCCGCTCCCGTTCGCGCAGCCGCAACCGCAACGGCGGTCAGGACGGCCAGAGCAACGGCGGGCAGAACGGCCAGGGCAACCAGAACGGCAACCAGGGCAACCAGGGCGGCCGTGGCGGCGCCCAGGACTCTGACGAGGACGGCGGCAGCGCCCGCAGCCGTCAGCGCAACAAGCGCCGCGGCGGCACGAACCAGAACATCGACGAGTTCGAGACCGAGATCGGCGAGGACGACGTCCTCATCCCGATCGCGGGCATCCTCGACGTGCTCGACAACTACGCTTTCGTGCGCACCACCGGCTACCTGTCCGGGCCCAGCGACGTGTACGTCTCGCTCGGCCAGGTCAAGAAGTACAACCTGCGCAAGGGCGACGCGGTCGTCGGCGCGATCAAGCAGCCCCGCGAGGGCGAGCAGCAGGGACGCCAGAAGTACAACGCGCTCGTCAAGGTCGACTCGATCAACGGGCTGAGCACGGATGACGCCGCGAACCGCGTCGAGTTCTCGGCGCTGACCCCGCTCTACCCGCAGGAGCGCCTGCGCCTGGAGACGGCGCCGGAGAAGCTCACGCAGCGCATCATCGATCTGGTCGCCCCGATCGGCAAGGGCCAGCGCGGACTCATCGTCGCGCCCCCGAAGGCCGGGAAGACGATCGTGCTGCAGCAGATCGCCAACGCGATCGCGCAGAACAACCCCGAGGTGCACCTCATGGTCGTGCTCGTCGACGAGCGCCCCGAAGAGGTCACCGACATGCAGCGCACGGTCAAGGGCGAGGTCATCGCCTCGACCTTCGACCGTCCCGCGGAGGACCACACCACGGTCGCCGAGCTCGCGATCGAGCGCGCCAAGCGCCTCGTCGAGCTGGGCCGCGACGTGGTCGTGCTGCTCGACTCGATCACCCGCCTCGGCCGCGCGTACAACATCGCGGCTCCCGCCTCCGGCCGCGTGCTGACCGGTGGCGTGGACGCGTCCGCGCTCTACCCGCCGAAGCGCTTCTTCGGTGCGGCGCGCAACATCGAGAACGGCGGATCGCTCACGATCCTCGCGACCGCGCTGGTCGAGACCGGATCCAAGATGGACGAGGTCATCTTCGAGGAGTTCAAGGGCACCGGCAACAGCGAGCTGCGGCTCAGCCGCGCGCTGGCCGACAAGCGGATCTTCCCGGCCGTGGACGTCAACGCGTCCTCGACCCGCCGCGAGGAGATGCTGCTGAGCCCCGACGAGGTCAAGATCACCTGGAAGCTGCGCCGCGCCCTCGCCGGGCTCGACCCGCAGCAGGCCCTCGAGGTCGTCCTCGGCAAGCTCAAGGAGACCGAGTCGAACGTCGAGTTCCTGCTCCAGATGCAGAACGCGCAGCTGGGCAAGCCGGCCTCCGGCACCGGTCACAGCCACGCGTCCGAGAACAGCATCCGCTGATCCGCGCCGCCTGAGTCAGGGATCCGGTCGTCATGTTCGAGCAGGTCGAGTCGCTGCGCGACGAGCACCGCAGGGTGGAGAGGGAGCTCTCCGACCCCGAGGTGCACGCCGACGCCGCACGGGCGAAGCGCGTCAACCGCCGCTACGCCGAGCTCAGCCGCATCGTGAAGGCGCATGACGACTGGATCGCCGCCGGCGAGGACCTCGAGACCGCGCGCGAGTTCGCACGCGAGGACGAGTCCATCGCGGCGGAGATCCCCGGCATGGAGGAGGGGCTGCAGGTCGCGCAGGAGAAGCTCCGGCGCCTGCTGATCCCTCGGGATCCCGACGACGCGCGCGACGTGATCATGGAGATCAAGGCGGGGGAGGGCGGAGCCGAATCCGCCCTCTTCGCCGCCGATCTGCTGCGCATGTACGTGCAGTACGCCGCGTCGAAGGGGTGGAAGACCGAGCTCCTGGAGCGCACCGAGTCGGATCTCGGCGGCTTCAAGGACGTGCAGGTCGCGATCAAGGGATCCTCGACCGATCCCTCGCAGGGAGTCTGGGCGCACCTCAAGTACGAGGGCGGCGTGCACCGGGTGCAGCGCGTCCCGGCGACCGAGTCGCAGGGGCGCATCCACACGTCCACGACGGGCGTGCTGGTGTTCCCCGAGGTCGACGAGCCCGACGAGATCGCGATCAACCAGAACGACCTCAAGATCGACGTGTTCCGCTCCTCGGGTCCCGGCGGGCAGTCCGTCAACACGACCGACTCCGCGGTGCGCATCACGCACGTGCCGACCGGCATCGTCGTGTCGATGCAGAACGAGAAGTCCCAGCTGCAGAACCGCGAGGCGGCCATGCGCGTGCTGCGCGCGCGCCTGCTCGCGAAGCAGCAGGAGGAGCTCGACGCCGCGGCCTCGGACGCGCGCCGCTCGCAGATCCGCGGCATGGATCGCTCCGAGCGGATCCGCACCTACAACTTCCCGGAGAACCGGATCGCGGATCACCGCACCGGTTTCAAGGCCTACAACCTCGACCAGGTGATGGACGGCGCGCTCGAGCCGATCATCGAGTCCGCGATCCACGCGGACGAAGAGGCGCGGCTCGCGGCCCTCGGCACCGAGGACTGAGCGCGCTGCAGGCGCACGCGGTTCGTCACCACGCGCCGCGGGTGGGCGTCCTGCCGTCCCGCGCATCCTCCGGGAGCGCCATCTCCGCGCGCATCCCCAGCAGGCGCACCGGCCGGTCCGGGGCGATCTTCGCGATGAGCTCCCCGGCCTTCGCGACGACCTCGTCGCGGTCCGCGGTCTCCGCGATGCGCTTCGTGAAGGTCTTGGTCGTGAACGGCGCGTAGCGCACCTTCAGCCCGAGGCCGATCACGGGCCTTCCGTCCTCCGCGACGTCGTCCAGGACCTGCGCGAGCAGCGTCAGCGCCGCCCGCTCGATCTCCGCGCGGTCGGCGAGATCGGTCTGATAGGTGGTCTCCCTGCTGTGCCCGCGGGGCACCCAGGGCGTGTCGTCGACGGCGGCGGATCCGCCGCCGCGGCCGAGCTCCCGGTACCAGAGGCCCATCCGCGGACCGAACTCCGTGGTGAGCGCGTGCTCCGGCGCCGCGGCGAGCTCGGCGACCGTGCGGACGCCGAGGGCGAGGAGGCGCTTCGAGACCTTCGTGCCGACGCCCCACAGCTCGATCACCGCTCGCGCGCCCATCACCTCATCCCAGTTCTCGGCGGTGAGCCGGAACACGCCCTGCGGCTTGCCGAACCCGGTCGCGATCTTCGCCCGCACCAGCGTGTCGCCGATCCCGACGCTGCAATGCAGCAGGGTGCGCTCCAGGACGTCCTGCTGCAGGCGCCGGGCGAAAGCCTCCGGATCCTCGGTATCGACGCCCACGAAGGCCTCGTCCCAGCCCAGCACCTGCACCACGGCGCCGGGCTGCGCGCGCAGCACCGCCATCACCTCGGCGGAGGCGGCCAGGTAGGCGGGGGCGTCCACGGGCAGGATCACGGCATCCGGCGCCTTGCGGGCGGCGATCCGCAACGGCATCCCGGATCCGACGCCGAAGGCGCGTGCCTCGTAGGACGCGGTCGACACCACGGCGCGCTCGGTGGGGTCTCCGCGGCCGCCCACGATGACGGGGAGCCCGGCGAGTTCGGGACGGCGCAGCACCTCGACGGCCGCGATGAACTGGTCGAGGTCCACGTGGAGCACCCAGCGCATGACCCCGACAGTACGCGGCGCGCGCCTGCCGCGCACCCGTCTCGCGCTATGCTCCGGCTATGGGCCTCTTCTTCACGCGCACCCTGATCTTCCTGGCGTCGTCGGCGCTCGGCCTCATCGTGGCCGATCTCCTGCTGACCGGCTTCACGATCGAGTGGAGCAAGTGGTGGGGCTTCGTGCTGTGCGTGCTGATCTTCACGGTGCTGCAGAGCCTGCTCGCGCCGTGGATCACGTCGATGGCGAACCGCTACGCCCCGGCCCTGCTGGGCGGGATCGGCATCATCTCCACCTTCGTGGCTCTGCTCATCGTGGTGCTGCTGCCCATCGGGGGACTGCGGATCACCGATGCGCTCGGCTGGATCCTCGGGCCGGTCGTCGTCTGGGTCATCACCGCCGTGTGCACCGTCGTGCTGCCGCTGCTGCTGATCAAGCGCGAGGTGCGCGAGGCGGCTGCGCTCAAGGCCGCGGCCAAGAAGCGCTGACCGCGGCTCAGATCGAGTAGTCGGGGACCGACAGGATCCTCGCCGTGTTCTCGCCCTCGACGCGCGGCCTGGCCCTGGCGGGGACGCCGGTGAGGACGGAGTCGGCGGGGGCGTCCTTGGTGACCACGGCGTTCGCGCCGATCGCGGAGCGCGCTCCGATGACCACCGGGCCGAGGATCTTCGCGCCGGCGCCGACCACGACGCCGTCCTCCAGAGTGGGGTGGCGCTTGCCCGCATCGCGGGTGCGGCCGCCGAGCGTGACGCCGTGGTAGAGCATCACGTCGTCGCCGACCTCCGCCGTCTCCCCGATCACGACGCCCATGCCGTGATCGATGAAGAAGCGGCGCCCGATCGTGGCGCCGGGATGGATCTCGACGCCCGTGATCCAGCGTGCGACCTGGGAGCCCATGCGGGCCGGGAAGCGCCAGCCGCGTGTCCAGAGGGCGTGGTTCAGCCGATGCGCCCAGATGGCGTGCAGGCCGGGGTAGAGCAGTGCGATCTCGAGTCCGCCGCGGGCGGCGGGGTCGCGGAGCCGGGCGGATGCGACGTCCTCGCGCATCCGCCCGGCCCACGACATGCCGGAGTGCGGCATCAGTCCTCGCGCAGGTCCTCGAACAGGGCGGTGGACAGGTAGCGCTCGCCGGTGTCGGGGGCGATCACGACGATGGTCTTGCCGGCGCTCTCGGCGCGCGCGGCGACCTTCAGCGCCTGCGCGACGGCCGCGCCGGCGGAGATGCCGACCAGCAGGCCCTCCTTGGCGGCCAGGTCGCGGGCGGTGGAGAGGGACTCCTCGAAGCCCGCGGTGATGATCTCGTCGATGACCGCGCGATCCAGGATCGCGGGGACGAAGTTGGGGCCGATGCCCTGGATCTTCGCCGGGCCGGGGTGCCCCTCGCTGAGCAGCGGGGAGTCGGTCGGCTCGACCGCGATGACCTTGACCCCGGGGTTGGCGGCCTTGAGGGCCTGTCCGGTGCCCGTGATGGTGCCGCCGGTGCCGATCCCCGCGACGAAGACGTCGACGTCTCCGTCGGTGTCGCGCAGGATCTCCTGCGCCGTGGTCTCACGGTGGATCTGCGGGTTCGCGGCGTTCTCGAACTGGCGCGCCCAGACGGCGCCCGGCGTCTCCGCGATGATCTCCTGCAGCTTCTCGATCGCGCCCTTCATGCCCAGCGCGGGGTCGGTCAGCACGAGCTCCGCGCCGAACGCCTTGAGCAGCACGCGGCGCTCCTTCGACATCGACGCGGGCATCGTCAGGATCACGCGGTAGCCGCGCGCGGCGCCGACCATCGCCAGCGCGATGCCGGTGTTGCCGCTGGTCGCCTCGACGATCGTGCCGCCAGGCTTCAGCTCGCCGGACGCCTCCGCGGCGTCGACGATCGCGATGCCGATGCGGTCCTTGACGCTGGAGGCCGGGTTGAAGGACTCGAGCTTGACCAGCACCGTGGCGTCGAGGCCCTCGGTGACGTGGTTCAGCTTGACGAGCGGGGTGTTGCCGAACGTGCTGGTGATGTCGGAGTGGATGCCTGCCATGACTGACCTTTCGATGGGCGCACTTCTTCGCGGATGCGACGGCCCCGTCCCGCTTCGGAGGAGGACCCGATCGAGCACAGCCTAAGGCGAGGGTGTGTGCGCCCGGTGAATGTGACGCCCGCATTACGCTGGAGGTCTATGTCCGCGCCCCTTGCCGATGCCCTCCGCCATGCCGCGACCGCCCTCGGCGACGCCGGTGTCCCGGATCCCGCCGTCGACGCAGAACTCCTCATCGGCCACGTCCTCGGTCTCGGCCGCGGCGGTGTGCAGGCCGCGGCGATCCGCGGAGACGTGCTGACCGACGAGGACGAGGCGGCGCTGGCGGGTCTCGTCGCGCGCCGGGCCGCCAGGGAGCCGCTGCAGCATCTCACCGGCACCGCTCCCTTCCGCCACCTCGAGCTGGCCGTGGGTCCCGGCGTCTTCGTGCCGCGGCCCGAGACCGAGATCGTCGCGCAGTTCGCGATCGACGCGCTCCTGGCCGCCGCCTCGCCCACCCCGATCGGCGTCGACCTCTGCACGGGCTCCGGGGCCATCGCGCTCGCGCTGGCGTCCGAGGTGCCGCATGCGAGGGTGCACGCGGTCGAGCTCTCGCCCGAAGCGCACGCCTGGGCGCTGCGGAACACCGCGGGGCAGGAGAACCTCTCCCTCGTCCTCGGCGACCTCGCGGCCGAGCTCACGGAGCTCGACGGCACGGTGGACGTGGTCATCTCCAATCCGCCGTACGTGCCGGACGACGCCATCCCGCGCGATCCGGAGGTGCGTCTGCACGACCCCGCACTCGCGCTCTACGGCGGCCCGGACGGGCTCGACGTGGTGCGCGCGATCAGCCGCAGGGCGTGGGCGCTGCTGCATCCCGGCGGCATCCTCGTGCTCGAGCACGCGGAGGTGCAGGGCGCCGCGATCAGGGACCTCCTGGAGGAGGACGGCTGGCGTGCCGCCGCGACGCACCGGGACCTCACTCACCGGGACCGCGCCACGACCGCTCTCCGCCCGTAGCCGGATCCGCGGCGGGGGAGCACCGGTCCAGGACGGCGTGCGGTGAGTCGCAGGCCCCGCTCAGGGCGTATCGCGCCGCGCCCCGTAGACTGGGCCGGTCATGTCCTCAGTCTTCGATAGCCGCGACGCGGATCAGATCCTCACCGGTATGCGCCAGGCCCGTCTGGCCATCGGCCGCGGTGAGCTGGTCGTGCTCCCCACCGACACCGTGTACGGCGTGGGCGCCGACGCCTTCAGCCCCGCCGCCGTGCAGCGCCTGCTCGACGCGAAGGGGCGAGGCCGGCAGCAGCCGCCCCCCGTCCTGGTCGGCAGCACCGCCACCCTCGCCGCCCTCGTCGAGACCGTGCCGGAGCCCGTGCAGCGCCTGGTCGACGAGTTCTGGCCCGGCGGCCTCACCATCGTGCTGCCCTCACAGCCGTCCCTGGTCTGGGACCTCGGCGAGACCCACGGCACCGTCGCGGTGCGCATGCCGGACCACCGCGTCGCGCTCGCGCTGCTGGAGGAGACCGGGCCGCTCGCGGTCTCCAGCGCGAACCTCACCGGCGAGCCCGCCGCCGTGGACCTCGACGCGGCCAGGAGCATGCTCGGCGACAGCATCGAGGTCTACCTCGACGCGGGTCCCTCGGCCCGGGGGATCGCCTCCACGATCATCGACGCCACCTCGCTGGTCCGCCCCGGCGGCGATGACGCCAAGGTGCGCGTTCTCCGCGAGGGCGCGGTCTCGCGCGAAGAGCTCGCGCGCGTGCTCGGGGACCTGCTCGACGAGCAGCCCTGATCCCGGGCGGAGGAGAGCGACGACGTGAAGCAGTACCTGTTCACCGTGATCCTCACGGCGGCCGTGACCCTGGCCGGCTCGTGGGCGGTGTGGCAGCTGAGCCTGCGGTTCAAGCTGTATCCGGGGATCCGTGAGCGCGATGTGCACACCACGCCGACGCCGCGGCTCGGGGGAGTGGCGATGCTGCTCGGCATCCTCGCCGCCTTCGCCGCCAGCGCGGCGAGTCCGTTCTTCCAGATCATCTGGGCGCAGCCGCAGACGATGTGGTCGGTGCTCGGAGCGGTCCTCCTCATCGCTGTCGTCGGCGTGATCGACGACCTGTGGGATCTGGACTGGATGATCAAGCTCGGGGCGCAGTTCCTGGCGGCCGGACTGATCACGATCGTCGGCGGCCTGCAGATCGCCTCGCTCCCGCTCGCGGAGCCCGTGATCGGATCACCCTGGCTGAGCATCGTCATCACGATGTTCGCGATCGTCATCGTGATGAACGCCGTGAACTTCATCGACGGCCTCGACGGCCTGGTCGCCGGCGTCTGCCTCATCGCGAACGGCGTGTTCTTCGCGTACTCCTACATCATCGCCCGCGACATCGGCCAGTCCAGCTACTTCAGCCTCGCCCCGTTCATCGCGGCGGTGCTGATCGGCGCCTGCATCGGGTTCCTGCCGATGAACTGGAGCCCCGCCAAACTCTTCATGGGCGACTCCGGCGCGCTCGTGCTCGGGCTGCTCATGGCGACGAGCGCGGTGGCCATCACCGGCCAGCTGAACCCCGCCGTGCTGCCGAACGCCCAGATCGGCCGCTCCCAGCTGCTCGGGGCGTTCATCCCGATCCTGCTGCCGGTCGTGGTCGTGCTGCTGCCGCTGCTCGACTTCGGCCTCGCCGTGCTGCGACGCATGCGCGCCGGCAAGTCGCCGTTCTCCCCGGACCGCAAGCACCTGCACCACCGCATGCTGGACCTGGGGCACCGCGGCCGCGACGCCGTCCTCATCTTCTACGCCTGGACCGCGATCATCTCGATCGCCGTGCTGCTGATGTACATCGGATCCCGGGAGGGCTGGTACGGCGAGTACGCGGCCGGCGTGGTCTTCGGCATCGTCGGGGCCGCGGCGTGCCTCATCGTCACTCTCATCCCGTCGCGCCCGCGCGCCACCCAGAAGGAATCGAAATGAGCTCCGCGAGCCCCCTGCCCTCCTCCGGACCGAACCCCGTCACCAGCACGCCGATCCTGCGCACGGCGCTCGTCGCGTCCGGGATCGCGGCCGTCGTGCTCGCGATCGTCGCCGGGGTCATCGGGGGAGTGCTCAAGGGCGCCCCGGGGGTGTGGAGCGGCCTGATCGGCGCGCTCATCGCGGTGCTCTTCGGCGCGATCACCGCCGGCAGCATCCTCATCGCGAACCGCTGGTTCGGCCAGGAGCTGTACGTGCAGCTGTTCTTCGCGATCGTCATGGGCGGCTGGTTCCTCAAGCTGGGGCTGTTCTTCGTGCTCATCCTGGTGCTGCGAGGGCGGCCCTGGCTGGAGCCGATCATCTTCTTCTGGGCGCTGCTGGCCGGAGTGGTGGTCTCGCTCGCGATCGACGCAGTGGTGTTCCTCAAGATGCGCCTCCCCGTGGTCAGCGACGCGTCCCTGCCGACCGTCGCCCCCGAAGACGTCGCCCCCGGCGCCGGAACGGACTCCCAGCAGGCTCCGGACGCGGATTCAGGCAACTCACGGGTCTGATAGGCTGGGACCCGAGCCCGCTCGTCACGCGAGCGCTGCGCTGTGAAGCACATCGACCGACGCCCCGGTAGCCCCCGGTGCCCCGAAGCTGGAGCCCGCGCTGTTTAATCTTGCTGCGACCATGATTCCTCGACTGGCCAACGACAGCGGTTTCCACGGCCCGTCGATGGACGAGTTCTTCCCTGAGATCCTCTTCAACGTCTTCGGCGTCCCGATCCACCGGATCCACCTGGTCCAGTTCGTCTCGGTCGTCGCCGTCGTCCTGGTCCTCGTCCTCGGCACCCGCCGGATGAAGGTCGTCCCCGGCCGCTTCCAGAGCGTCGTCGAGATGGGCCTCGACTTCGTCCGCGGCGGCATCGCGCACGATCTGCTCGGCCGCAAGGACGGCGACCGGTTCCTGCCGATCCTCACCACGATCTTCTTCATGACGCTGTTCATGAACATCACCGGCATCATCCCCGGCCTGAACATCGCCGGCACGAGCATCATCGGCGTGCCGCTGCTGCTGGCCGTGATCAGCTACGTGACGTTCATCTACGCGGGCATCAAGAAGAGCCCGAAGAACTTCTTCAAGAACGCCCTGTTCCCTGCGGGCGTGCCGTGGCCGGTGTACATCATCGTCACGCCGATCGAGTTCATCTCGACCTTCATCATCCGCCCGGTGACCCTCACCCTGCGTCTTCTGATGAACATGGTCGTCGGCCACATGCTGCTGGTGCTGTGCTACTCGGCCACCGCGTTCTTCTTCTTCACGGCGGGCGGCGGCTGGGCCGCGCTCGGCGTGGGAACCCTCGCCTTCGGCGGCGCCTTCTCGATCTTCGAGATCCTGGTGGCCGTCCTCCAGGCCTACGTCTTCACCGTCCTCACCGCGGTCTACATCCAGCTCGCGGTCGCAGAAGAGCACTGACAACCCCTGCGGGCGGCGAACCTGCCGCCCACAACGAAAGGAAAAACCCGTGGACGCTACTACGGTTCTCGCAGCAGTCAACGGCAACCTCGCGGCGATCGGCTACGGCCTCGCTGCCATCGGCCCGGCCATCGGCGTGGGCATCGTCGTCGGAAAGACGATCGAGGGTGTCGCCCGTCAGCCCGAGCTGGCCGGTCGCCTGCAGGTTCTGATGTGGATCGGTATCGCCTTCACCGAGGCGCTCGCGTTCGTCGGCATCGCCGTCGGCTTCATCCCCTTCCCGTAATCCGCACTCGAATCCCGAAGGAGACAGGATGCTGAACGCTCTTGTCACGAACCTCGCGGCCGAGTCGAGTGCGAACCCGCTTCTGCCCGCATGGTACGACCTGGTCTGGTCGGCGCTTTGGTTCGTCGTGATCCTCATCGTGGTGTGGAAGGTCGCCCTTCCCCGCTTCACGAAGATGCTCGACGAGCGCTCCGCCGCCATCGAGGGCAACATCGCGAAGGCGGACGAGGCCCAGAAGCAGGCCGAGGCCGCGCTGGAGGAGTACACCCGCCAGCTCGCCGAGGCCCGCACCGAGGCCGGCACGATCCGCGAGACCGCCCGCGAGGACGGCAAGAAGATCGTCGCCGAAGCCAAGGAAACCGCTGCCGCCGAGGCCGCACGGACGACCGCAGCCGCGCACGCGCAGATCGAGGCCGAGCGCCAGACCGCGTTCGTCTCGCTGCGCAACGAGGTCGGCGGCCTCGCCCTCGACCTCGCCGGTGGCGTGGTCGGCGAGACCCTCTCCGACGACGCACGTGCGACGGCCGTCGTGGACCGCTTCCTGGCGGACCTCGAGGCCTCCGAGGCGGCGAAGTAATGGGCAGCGCGACCGCTCAGGCCCTCGAGGCGTCGAGCAGTGCTCTGACCGCCGCGCAGGGGATCACCCTCGACGTCGCCGGAGACCTGTTCTCCGCCACGCGCCTGATCGGTGAGTCCTCCGCGCTGAGCGGCGCGCTCGCCGATCCGTCCGCTCCGGTCGAGGCCCGCGCGGCACTCGTGTTGCGTGTCTTCGCCGGCGCCTCCGCGCCCGCGCAGCAGGTGCTGACCGCCGCCGTCTCGCAGCGCTGGTCCTCCGCCGCCGACCTGGTCGACGGCGTGGAGGAGCTGGCCGTGCGCGCCGCGGCGATCGCCGCACCCGACGCCGACATCGAGGGCGAGCTGTTCTCGGTGTCGCGCCTGGTGGCAGACAACGCCGACCTCGAGCTCGCCCTGGGCAGCCGCCTCGGCGGCGGCGAGGGCAAGGCCGCGCTCGTGCAGAAGCTGGTCGGTGCGAGCCTGCACCCGGCCACGTCGCTGATCCTCACCTCGCTCGTGCGCCAGCAGCGCGGCCGCCGCGTGCGCCGCCTGCTGAGCAGGGCGATGCGCATCGTGTCCACGCAGCGCGACCGGATCGTCGCGACCGTGCACACCGCCGCTCCGCTGAGCGCGCCCCAGCGCGACCGCCTCCGTGCGGTGCTGGCCGGTCGCTACGGCCGCCAGATCGCGCTGAACGAGGTGCTCGACTCCTCCGTCGTCGGAGGCCTGCGCGTGCAGGTCGCGGACGACGTCATCGACGGCAGCATCGCCGCCCGCCTCGCCGATCTCCGGCACAAGCTCGCGGGCTGAAACACGACTTCGCGCGGGAAGCCGCGCACCCATACACAAAGGGAAGACAATGGCAGAACTTTCGATCAGCCCCGACGTCATCCGTGACGCGCTGAAGGACTTCGTCGCCGCGTACGAGCCGACGTCCGGCACGGCGACCGAGGTCGGCACGGTCATCGACGCAGCGGATGGCATCGCGCACGTCGAGGGCCTGCCCGGCGTCATGGCGAACGAGCTCGTGACCTTCGCCGACGGCACCAAGGGACTCGCGCTGAACCTGGACGAGCACGAGATCGGTGTGGTCGTCCTCGGCGACTTCGCCGGTGTCGAGGCCGGCCAGGAGGTCACCCGCACCGGTGAGGTGCTCTCCGTCCCGGTCGGCGACGGCTACCTCGGCCGCGTGGTCGACCCGCTCGGCAACCCCATCGACGGTCTCGGCGAGATCGCCTCGGAGGGCGTCCGCGAGCTCGAGCTGCAGGCGCCCGGCGTCATGCAGCGCAAGAGCGTGCACGAGCCGATGCAGACCGGCATCAAGGCCATCGACGCGATGATCCCGGTCGGCCGCGGTCAGCGCCAGCTCATCATCGGCGACCGCCAGACCGGCAAGACCGCGATCGCGATCGACACGATCATCAACCAGAAGGCCAACTGGGAGTCCGGCGACGTCAACAAGCAGGTCCGCTGCATCTACGTCGCGATCGGCCAGAAGGGTTCGACCATCGCCTCCGTCAAGGGCGCGCTGGAAGAGGCCGGCGCCCTGGAGTACACGACCATCGTCGCCGCCCCGGCGTCCGACCCGGCCGGCTTCAAGTACCTCGCCCCCTACACCGGTTCGGCCATCGGCCAGCACTGGATGTACGGCGGCAAGCACGTCCTGATCATCTTCGACGACCTGTCGAAGCAGGCCGAGGCCTACCGTGCCGTGTCGCTGCTGCTGCGCCGCCCGCCGGGCCGCGAGGCCTACCCGGGTGACGTCTTCTACCTGCACTCCCGTCTGCTGGAGCGCTGCGCGAAGCTGTCCGACGAGCTCGGTGCCGGTTCGATGACGGGTCTGCCCATCATCGAGACCAAGGCGAACGACGTCTCGGCGTACATCCCGACCAACGTGATCTCGATCACCGACGGCCAGATCTTCCTGCAGTCCGACCTCTTCAACGCGAACCAGCGTCCCGCGGTCGACGTGGGCATCTCGGTGTCCCGCGTCGGCGGTGACGCCCAGGTCAAGTCGATCAAGTCGGTGTCGGGAACGCTGAAGCTCGAGCTCGCCCAGTACCGCTCGCTTGAGGCGTTCGCGATGTTCGCGTCCGACCTCGACCAGGCTTCGCGCCGTCAGCTGGCTCGTGGTGCGC
Organism: Microbacterium sp.; assembly: GCA_031277885.1. Classification (GTDB taxonomy): domain Bacteria; phylum Actinomycetota; class Actinomycetes; order Actinomycetales; family Microbacteriaceae; genus Microbacterium. The sequence goes on along the minus strand of JAITLM010000203.1, from coordinate 9,585 downwards.
GCCTCACCGAGCTGCTCAAGCAGCCGCAGTACTCGCCGTACCCCGTCGAGGAGCAGGTCGTCTCGATCTGGGCCGGAACCAAGGGCAAGCTCGACTCGATCGAGATCGAGGACGTGCTGCGCTTCGAGCGCGAGCTGCTCGACCACGTGCGTCGCAACACCAAGGTGCTCGAGACGCTGCGCGAGACGAACGTGCTCGACAAGGACACGATCGCCGAGCTGGAGAAGGCGACCGACGCCTTCCTCCTCGAGTTCCAGGGCGGCAAGGGCCACGGCATCAGCGCTCCCGGTCACGAGGAGCACAGCGCGGCCGACGTCGACGACGTGAACCAGGAGAAGATCGTCAAGGGCCGCCGCGCGTAATCGCGGGGGAATCTCAGAGCTATGGGCGCACAACTCCGGGTCTACAAGCAGAAGATCTCTTCTGCTCAGACGACCAAGAAGATCACGAAGGCGATGGAACTCATCGCGGCTTCGCGCATCCAGAAGGCGATGGCGCGCGTCAACGCGTCCTCGCCCTTCGCGCGGGCCGTGACGAGGGCCGTGTCCGCCGTCGCGACGCACTCCAACGTCGACCACCCGCTCACCCGTGAGCCCGAGACGATCCGCCGGTCCGCCGTCGTGATCTTCTCGAGCGACCGGGGCCTGGCCGGCGCGTTCAACTCGCAGATCCTGCGCGAGGGCATGGAGCTCGCCGAGCTCCTGCGCTCGGAGGGCCGCGAGCCGGTGTTCTACCTCGTCGGCCGCAAGGCCGTCGGCTACTTCCAATTCCGGCGCCTCGAGGCCGCCGCGGAGTGGACCGGCGACACCGACACGCCGTCCTTCCACACGGCGGAGGCCATCTCCGCCGCGCTGCTGGAGGCGTTCGAGCGCGGTGGCGAGCAGGGCGGGGTCGACGAGATCCACCTCGTGTACAACCGCTTCGTCAGCATGATGACGCAGTCGCCCGAGACGGTGCGCCTGCTTCCGCTGGAGATCGCGGAGGCGGACGAGGCCGACACCTCGAGCGCCGTCTACCCGCTGTACGAGTTCGAGCCGGATGCGTCGACGGTGCTCGACGCGATCCTGCCGGTGTACATCCAGAGCCGCGTCTTCAACGCCCTCCTGCAGTCGTCCGCCGCCAAGCAGGCCGCGACGCAGAAGGCGATGAAGTCGGCCAGCGACAACGCCGACAAGCTCATCACCGACTACACCCGCCTGCGCAACAACGCGCGCCAGGCGGAGATCACGCAGCAGATCGCCGAGATCGTCGGCGGCGCCGACGCACTGGCGTCGAGCAAGTAAGACCCTCAGGAGAGAGACGAAATATGACTGCCACCGCTACGACGGTCGTCGGCCGCGTTGCTCGCGTCACCGGCCCGGTCGTCGACATCGAGTTCCCGCACGACTCGATCCCCGACATCTACAACGCACTCAAGACGACGATCACCATCGGCGAGGAGTCGACGGAGATCACGCTCGAGGTCGCTCAGCACCTCGGCGACGACCTCGTCCGCGCCATCTCGCTCAAGCCCACCGACGGCATGGTCCGCGGCCAGGAGGTGCGCGACACCGGCGAGGCCATCTCGGTCCCCGTCGGCGACGTCACCAAGGGCAAGGTCTTCAACGTGATCGGCGAGGTCCTGAACGCCGAGCCCGGCGAGCAGATCGAGGTCACGGAGCGCTGGCCGATCCACCGCAAGGCCCCGAACTTCGACCAGCTCGAGTCGAAGACCACGATGTTCGAGACCGGCATCAAGTCGATCGACCTCCTCACGCCGTACGTGCAGGGTGGAAAGATCGGCCTGTTCGGCGGCGCGGGCGTCGGCAAGACCGTCCTCATCCAGGAGATGATCCAGCGCGTCGCGCAGGACCACGGTGGTGTGTCGGTGTTCGCCGGTGTCGGCGAGCGCACCCGTGAGGGCAACGACCTCATCGCCGAGATGGAGGAGGCGGGCGTCTTCGACAAGACCGCCCTCGTCTTCGGCCAGATGGACGAGCCGCCGGGGACGCGTCTGCGCGTCGCGCTGTCGGCCCTGACCATGGCGGAGTACTTCCGCGATGTGCAGAAGCAGGACGTGCTGCTCTTCATCGACAACATCTTCCGCTTCACGCAGGCCGGTTCCGAGGTCTCCACGCTGCTCGGCCGCATGCCGTCCGCCGTGGGCTACCAGCCGAACCTCGCCGACGAGATGGGCGTGCTCCAGGAGCGCATCACGTCGACCCGCGGTCACTCGATCACCTCGCTGCAGGCGATCTACGTGCCGGCCGACGACTACACCGACCCGGCCCCTGCCACGACGTTCGCGCACCTCGACGCGACCACCGAGCTCTCGCGCGAGATCGCCTCGAAGGGTCTGTACCCGGCGATCGACCCGCTGACCTCGACCTCGCGGATCATGGACCCCCGCTACCTGGGCGAGGACCACTACCGCGTGGCCACCACGGTCAAGCAGATCCTCCAGAAGAACAAGGAGCTGCAGGAGATCATCGCGATCCTCGGTGTCGACGAGCTCTCCGAAGAGGACAAGATCGTCGTCGCGCGCGCCCGTCGCATCCAGCAGTTCCTCTCCCAGAACACCTACATGGCGAAGAAGTTCACCGGTGTCGAGGGCTCCACGGTTCCGCTCAAGGACACGATCGAGTCGTTCGACGCGATCTGCCGCGGTGACTTCGACCACGTCGCCGAGCAGGCCTTCTTCAACGTCGGCCCGATCTCGGACGTCGAGGAGAACTGGGCTCGCATCCAGAAGGAGAACGCCTGATCATGGCCCTGCACGTCAGCCTCGTCTCCGCCGACGCGGAGGTCTGGACCGGTGAGGCCAGCCTCGTCGTCGCGAAGACCGTCGAGGGCGAGCTGGGTTTCATGGCCGGGCACGAGCCCGTGCTGGCCATCCTCGCCGAGGGTCAGGTCCGGATCACCCAGCTGGACGGCACCAAGGTGCTCGCCAGCGCTCGGGACGGCTTCGTCTCGATGGAGGGCGACACCCTGACGATCGTCGCGGGCAACGCGGCGCTCGTCGCCTGATCGAACCACTCACGCAAGCGCCGGATCCCCACGGGGGTCCGGCGCTTGCGCGTCTCCACCCTTCTGAGGAGTCCTGCGCATGATGATCCTGCTGCCGCCGAGCGAGACCAAGCGACCAGGGGGGAGGAGCGCCCCGGCGGATCCCTCCGCATGGGCGCTGCCGGGGCTGCGGCACCAGCGCGAACAGGTGCTCGACGCGCTCGTGGCGCTGGCCGCGGACGCGGAGGCGACACGCCGGGTGCTCAAGCTCAGCGACAAGCAGCTCGCAGAGGCGGTGCACGACAATGCGGGGCTGCGGACCGCCCCCGCCATGCCCGCCGTCGACCGCTACACGGGCGTCCTCTACGACGCGCTCGACGCGGCCTCGCTCGACGGCTACGCGCGGCGCTGGCTCGGCGTGCACGCCCTCGTGCACAGCGCGCCCTATGGGCCGGTCGGCGCGCTGGATCCGATTCCGTCCTACCGCCTCGGCGCCGGTGCGTCCGTGCCGGGGCTGCCTCCCCTGCGGCGGCTGTGGGCCGATGCCGTGTCCGCCGCCTTCTCGGCGGCGGCGCCGGACTTCGTGCTGGATCTGCGCTCCGAGGCATATGCGGATCTGGGCCCCGTCCCGACCGATGTCCCCTCGGCCTATGTGCGGGTCGTGACCGAGCAGGGCAAGGCGCTGAACCACTTCAACAAGCACGCCAAGGGCGAGCTGGTGCGGCGCTTCGCGACGGAGCGCCCGAAGGTGGGGTCGCGTCGCACCCTCCTGAACTGGGCCGCTCGTGCGGGGGTGCCGCTGAGGGAGACGGCGGAAACCGGGGTCCTGGAGCTGGTCACGGATCAGCCGACTGCCCGCAAATAGTTCGTGAGTGCGACGCCCGGACACGGTAGGGTGTTTCGCGTCGAAGCACTCAGCTGATTCTCAGCTGTTGCTCCTCGATGCGAATGCATCACAAACCGATCCCCGGAGGGAAATATGGACTCTTACGGAGACAGCACCGCGCTCGCGGCTGCCTATCTGATCGCGGCGATGACGTGGTTGATCTTCGCCGTCGTCTTCTACGTGCTCGGCTCGCTCTTCCTCATGAAGATCTTCGAGAAGGCGGGCGTCGAAGGCAAGTGGCGTGCGTGGGTGCCCTTCTACAACGTGATGATCTTCTTGAAGCTCGGCGACCTGAGCCCCTGGCTCGCGTTCGGCTTCCTGCTCACGTGGGTGCCTTTCCTCGGCTGGCTCGTGGGCATCGCCATGGCCGTCCTCATGGTCCTCGCCGCCTGGCGCGTGGGGCTCAAGCTGCAGAAGAGCGGCGCCTGGGTCGTGCTGTACATCTTCCTGAGCATCGTGTGGCTCGGCATCAACGCCTTCGACAAGTCGCGCTGGAACCCGAACATCGTCCCCGCTTCGTGGGCGTCGAACGGATTCCTCGGCGACCGCACGGTCTGGCAGGGCATCCCGGTGCAGCCGACCGCTGCCCCTGCCCCCGGCTACGGCGCCCCGCAGGGCTACCAGCCGCCGGCCGCGCAGGGCTACGCCCCGCCCGCCGCGCCGCAGCAGCCCGGCTACGGCCAGCCGTCCGCGCCGCAGGCTCCGCAGTTCGGGCAGCCCGGCCAGCCGCCGCAGGGCTTCCCGCCGGCGGCGCCCCAGGCTCCGCAGCCGACGTTCCAGCCCCCGGCGGCCCCGCCTGCGGCCGCTCCCGAGGCTCCGGTCACCCCGCCGGCTCCGCCCGCGCCCCCGGCACCGCCGGCCGCGGCCCCGGACGCCGCTCCCGACAACGGCGAGCAGCCCCCGGCCTGATCACACCTGGGAAGCCCCGGTCTCGCGACCGGGGCTTCCTGCATGCCCGGCGTCCGCATCCCGGGTCGGCCTGTAGTTTGGAAGCATGAGCGCTGAACGTCGTGTCGGATCGTCCGGGCTCCTGGTCTCCGCGGTGGGACTCGGATGCAACAACTTCGGACGTGCGGGGACGGCGACCGAGACGCTGCAGGGCACCGTCCAGGTGCTGGACGCGGCGATCGACCACGGCGTGACGTTCTTGGACACCGCGGACATGTACGGCAAGGATCCCGGCCTCAGCGAGACCCTGATGGGGGAGGTCCTCGACGGCCGCCGCGACCGCGTGGTGCTCGCGACGAAGTTCGGCTACGCATCCGCGGACATGGGCTACGACTTCCCCGCAGGGTTCGCGTCCCGGCGCTACGTCCGCAAGGCGGTCGAGGAGTCGCTGCGGCGCCTGCGCACGGACTGGATCGATCTCTACCAGCTGCACTGGCCGGATCCGCTCACCCCGATCGAGGAGACGCTCGACGCCCTGGACGAACTCGTCCGCGAGGGCAAGATCCGCTACTTCGGCCACTCCAACTTCGCCGGCTGGCAGATCGCGGAGGCGGAGCTGAGCGCGGAGCGCAGCGCGCGCTTCATCTCCTCGCAGAACCAGTACTCGCTGCTGTCCCGCGCGGCCGAGCGCGAGGTGCTTCCGGCCGTGAACCGCTTCGGCCTCGGGTTCTTCCCGTTCTTCCCGCTGCACAACGGCCTGCTCACGGGCAAGTTCACGCGCGACGGCGGACCGGCGCAGAGCCGGATCATGCGGACCAGGGCGCACCTCTGGGAGAACGCCCCCTGGGACGCGCTGGACGCCTACCGCGGGTTCTGCGACGAGCGCGGCATCAGCATGCTCGAGGCGACGTTCGGCTGGCTGCTCGCACAGCCCGGCGTGGCCTCCGTGATCGCCGGCGCCACGTCGGCGGAGCAGATCGAGGCGAACGCCCGCGCCGGCGCGGCGTGGACGCCGACGGCCGAGGACGTCGCCGCGATCGACGCGCTTTTTCCGCTCCCGGCGGATCCGGCGGTCTGAGGCGCGTGTCGGCGCAGGAATCCAATACGATGTGTGAGATTTCAGCGGTCGTTCCGATCGCCCGAGCATGGGGAGGACCGCGATGAGCCAGGGTTCCACGGCACACGCGCGCGAGGTCGCACTGGCGTCCGGCGACACGGTCGTCCTGTCCTGGGCCGGGGCGACCGACACCGGTCGGCGCAGGGAGAACAACCAGGACTCACTGCTGGCGGAGTTCCCGCTGTTCGTCGTCGCGGACGGGATGGGCGGCCACGCGGGCGGCGAGATCGCGAGCCAGCGCACGATCGCCCGTCTCGAGGAGGCCGTCGCCGCGGGCGAGATCACGACGCAGACGATCGAGGCGGCGCTGGTCGCCGCCGTGCAGGACATCACGGCGCACCCCGACACCACGGACGAGGGCACCGGGACGACGCTGACCGGCGTGTTCTTCACCCTCGTCGGCGACGACGCGCGCTGGGTGTCGCTGAACATCGGCGACTCCCGGGTCTACCTGCTCCGCGACGGCGTGCTCAATCAGGTGACGACGGACCACTCCGTCGTCCAGGAGCTGATCACCGCCGGCCGGCTCAGCCCCGAAGAGGCCGAGGGACATCCCTACAGCAACGTGATCACCCGTGCCGTGGGGGTCAGCGAGGCGCTGCCGCCCGACTACCGCGAGTTCAGCGTGCAGGACGGCGACCGGTTCGTGATCTGCTCCGACGGGCTCACCAAGGAGCTCACCGACTACGGGATCCAGCACTTCCTCGGACTCAATCCGAGTGCCGACGCCGCGGTCGACGCGATGCTCTCCGCCGCGCTGGAGAACGGCGGACGCGACAACGTCACGATCATCGTGGTGGACGTGCGGCGCGGCGCGAGCGACGACGGATCGTCCTCCACCGTGCCGATCCCCGTCCTATAGCGCACCGGTTGCGCGGAGACCGTCCCACGAAGGGATGGTTCGCGGTGGGATGGCGGGATGGATCCCGCCGAGACGATCGTCCTCCCCGCTGCCGTTGCGGCCCCGCCGCGAGGCTCGCTGCCCCTGCTCGCCGCAGTCGTGCCGGTGGTCTCCGGCGTCGTCCTGTTCGCGGCGACGGGCTCGCCGCTGTCGCTGTGCTTCGCGGCTCTCGGGCCGGTCATGATCCTCGGCTCCTTCCTGGACGGCGTGCGGCAGCGGCGCCGCGCCTCGCGCCGTGCACGCGCCGATGAGGAGAGGGACTGGGCGCAGGTCGAACGGGTCGTGGCGGACCTCGAGGCGGACGAGCGCGGGCGCCGGCTGCGCGCCGCCCCCGATGTCGCCGCGTGCCTGGCGGATCCGCCGACGCGCCAGGTCGCCCTCGCGGGCAGCGTCGAGGTCGCGGTCGGCCGAGGTGAGGGCGCCTCGCCGCTGCGGTTCAGCGGCGGGGGAGCACGGGCGGAGGCGTTCCGCGCGCGGCATCGGCGCCTGTCGGGAGTGCCCGTGCCGGTGCGTCTCTCGGACGGACTCTGCGTGCGGGGGCCCGCGCCGATCGCCGGATCCGTCGCGAGGGCGCTGGCGCTGCAGCTCTGCCTTCGGCACGCGAGCGGCGCGGTCCGTCTCGTCGGAGACGGCGTCGCCATGCTCGGACTCGGCGGACTCCCGGGCACTCCTCCCGCTCCGCACCAGGCGGGCGCGGTGCACATCGGCGCGCAGCGGACCGCGCCGTCCGGGCCGCGGCTCTGCCTGCTCGCTCCGGGGACGCCGCCGCCGGCGGGCTACCGCGCGGTGCTCGACGTCACGGAGCCCGGATCCGCCCTGCTGAGCACCCCTGACGGCGTGCTCGACTGCCGCGCGGAGGGCGTCTCGCGCGAGCAGGCGGACGAGATCGTGCGGCATCTGGCACGGGAGCAGGGGGAGGGGGAGGCGATCCCCGGCGAGGTGGCGCTGAGCGACGTGCTCCCGCTCACGTCGGCCGGGGAGGCGGAAGGCGTCGCCGGGCCGCCTCCGCCGGCGCCCGAGGGTCTGGGTGCGGGGATCGGGCGGGACGCCGTCGGGCCCGTCGTGCTCGACCTCGTCGGCGACGGACCGCATGCACTCGTGACGGGGGTCACCGGAGCGGGCAAGAGCGAGCTCCTGGTGAGCTGGGTCGCCGCGCTCGCCGCCGCCCACTCCCCGGGGCAGGTGGGCTTCGTGCTGGCGGACTTCAAGGGCGGCACGGCGTTCGAAAGGCTGCGCGTGCTGCCGCATGTGGCGTCCGTGATCACCGATCTCGACGCCGCGGCAGCCGAACGCGGCGTGCGGAGCCTTCGGGCCGAGCTGCGACGCAGGGAGGGCGTCCTCGCGTCGAACGGGGCACGCAGCGTCGAGGAGGTCGGGGGAGCTCTGGGCCGGCTGGTGATCGTCGTCGACGAGTTCGCGGCGCTGCTGCAGGAGCACCCGGACCTGGCAGCGGTGTTCACCGACCTCGCCGCCCGCGGGCGCGCTCTCGGCGTGCACCTGATCCTCGGCACGCAGCGTGCCACCGGCGTGATCCGCGACGCTCTCGCGGCGAACTGTCCGTTGCGGATCTCGCTGCGTGTCACGGATCCGGCGGACAGCAGGGCGATGATCGGCAGCGACGCGGCGGCCGCACTGCCAGGTGACGCCGGCGGGCGGGGACTCGCGTACCTCCGCCGTCCTCAGGACGCGGCGCCCGTGGCGTTCCGGGTCGCGCGGACCGGCGCAGAGGAGCTCGCGGACCTCGCGACCCGGTGGCACGGCGCGCCGCGGGTGCCGAGTCCCTGGCAGCCTGCCCTGCCGAGGAGACTGCCCCGGGATGCCCTTCCTGCGGCAGGGCGCGGGGAGATCGTGCTCGGCATCGTGGACGAGCCGGAGCAGCAGCGACAGAGTCCGTGCATGCTGCGCCTCGGCGAGGACAGGGGGTTCACGGTGTTCGGCGGCCCGGGCAGCGGCAAGAGCAGCGTCCTGAGCGCGGCCGTGGCGCAAGTGCCGGACGGCATGCTGCTGCCGGTCGATCCCGAGCAGGCGTGGTCGGTGATCGACGAGCTCGCGGAAGGGCGCCGTCCGGTGCCGCCGCTGCTGGCGGTGGACGATGTCGATCGCCGCCTCGCGGCGTTCCCGTTCGACTACGCCTCGGCCTGGGCGGAACGCCTGCAGCGCGTCATCCGCCTCGCCGCGGAGCGCGGCGGCACGGTGCTGCTCAGCGCCTCACGCTGCACCGGGCAGCTCGCCGCGCTCGCCGATCTGCTGCCCGAGCGGGCTCTGCTGCGCGCCGCGAGCCGTACGGAGCATCTCACCGCCGGAGGAGAGCCCGGCTCGTACGATCCCGACCGTCCGCCGGGTCGCGCCCGGCTGAGCGGAGCCGAGGTGCAGTTCGCGCTGCCGGAGGCGGACGGCGCGGGCCGCGCGGATCCGGCGCCTCGCCGCAGGCGCGGGACCGTGCGAGCGGGGGCGCCCCTGTGGGAGCCTCGGGCGCTGCTCGTCGGCGTGGTGAGCACGACCGCGTCGCGCACGGCCGAGACCCTCGCCGCGCGATTCGGGCCCGGAGCGGTGCAGGCGCTCGGAGAGGGGAGCCCGGTGGTGCTGCCGGACGGGACGGGGCGGGCCGAAGCGACCGCCGCGACCGACGCGGATTCTGGTCGGATCCGTGCGGTCGGAGCAGTCGGAGGACCCGGATCCGGGCGGGACCGCTCCGCGCGTCACGAGCGGGAGCCGGGCGGCCTCCTCGTGCTCGTCGGTGATGCCGACGCGTGGCAGCGTCAGTACGCGCTCTGGCAGCGGGTCGTCCGCACCGGCGAGGTCGTGGTG
>JAITLM010000055.1 GCA_031277885.1 Microbacterium sp. | reverse complement strand
CGCTGGCCGATGCGGTTCGGCGGCGTCTTGGTGAGGATCAGCACGCTGAGCGCCGCGAGCAGCGACAGCACGATGTAGGCGGGGATCGAGGTCAGGTAGCTGAGGGGCTGACCCAGCAGCCAGCCGAAGAGGCCGCCCGCGGCGCTGAGCGCCACCATCCCCTGCTTCGGCTGCGGCATGCCTCCCGCGACGTGGCAGAAGCCGGCGAGCGTGATCACGAAGAGGCCGAAGCCGATCCCGATCCGTCCGTTGTCGTGCACGGAGGAGGGATGGCGGAACAGCCACCCGGCCAGGAGCAGCAGCAGCACCGGCATGATGAACGCCGCGCGGCCGATCAGTGCGCCCACCGAGTAGGCGCTGATGTTGGTCGCGACGGTGTTGCCGATGAAGAACCACTCGTTCACGGCGCCCGCGACGGCGAGCAGCACGAGGAGGAACGGGAAGCCGTCGCGACGCTGATCCTTCTCCAGCGTCTCCAGGCCGAAGGCGCGGAAGAGACCGCCCACGCCGTGCGCGAGGCCCGTCCAGGCGCGCGCGATCACCGGCGGCTTGTCGGGCTCGTCGACGTACTTCCTCGGGGCGGGCGCGGCCTTGGTCGAGCTGCGCGACTTCGCCCCGGACGTGGAGCGACTGCGCGTCGAGGGTTTCTCGGCCGCGCTCTTGGTCGCATTCGAACTCCTGGGCATGCGTCCACGCTACGGCCGGACGCCGACAAAGGCCCGCAATGACGCGGCTTTCCGCGGGATTGCGGGCTCAGCCGGACTCCGGAGCCCTTCGGCTCAGGCCTCGATGACGAGCGGGACGATCATCGGGCGGCGGCGCAGCTTCTGGTTGACCCAGCGGCCGATCGTGCGTCGCACGATCTGCGAGAGCGCGTGGTTGTCGCGCACCCCGTTGCCGGCCGCCTCCTTGAGGGCGGCGACGATCTTCGGCGCCACGTCGTCGAAGACCGAGTCGTCCTCCGCGACGCCGCGCGCGTGGATCTCCGGGCCCGAGATGATGCGGCCGGTCGTCGAGTCGACCACCACGATGATGGACACGAAGCCCTCCTCGCCGAGGATCCGCCGGTCCTTCAGGTCCGCATCGGTGATCTCGCCGACCGTGGAGCCGTCCACGTACACGAAGCCGATGTCGAGCTGCCCTGCGACACGGGCGACGCCGTCCTTGAGGTCGATCACGGTGCCGTTGGAGCCGAGGATCGTGCGCTCCTCCGGAATTCCGGTGTCCTGCGCGAGCTTCGCGTTCGCCATCAGGTGGCGGTACTCGCCGTGCACGGGGAGCACGTTCTTCGGCTTCAGGATGTTGTAGCAGTACAGCAGCTCGCCGGCCGCGGCGTGGCCCGAGACGTGCACCCGGGCGTTCGCCTTGTGCACGACGTTCGCGCCGAGCTTGGTCAGCCCGTCGATCACGCGGTAGACCGCGTTCTCGTTGCCCGGGATGAGGCTCGACGCCAGGATGACGGTGTCGCCGGGGCCGGGCTCGATCGCGTGGTCGAGGTTGGCCATGCGGCTGAGGACGGCCATCGGCTCGCCCTGGGATCCGGTCGACATGTAGACGATCTGATCCTCGGGGAGGTCGCGCGCCTTCTTGTAGTCGATGAGCACGCCGTCCGGCACCTTGAGGTAGCCGAGCTGCTCCGCGATCGTCATGTTGCGGACCATGCTGCGTCCGAGGAACGCCACGCGGCGGCCGTGCGCGTGCGCGGCGTCGATGACCTGCTGCACGCGGTGCACGTGACTGGAGAAGCTCGCGACGATCACCCGGCGCGGCGCCTTGCCGATGACCTGATCGAGCACGGGCCCGATCGAGCGCTCGGTCGGCGTGAAACCGGGCACGTCCGCGTTGGTCGAGTCGACGAGGAACAGGTCGACGCCCTCCTCGCCGAGGCGCGAGAACGCGCGGAGGTCCGTGATGCGACCGTCCAGCGGGAGCTGGTCCATCTTGAAGTCGCCGGTCGCGAGCACCAGGCCCGCGGGGGTGCGGATCGCGACGGCGAGCGCGTCGGGGATGGAGTGGTTGACCGCGACGAACTCGAGGTCGAACGGCCCGACCTTCTCCTGCTGGCCCTCCTTCACGGTGAGGGTGAAGGGCTTGATCCGGTGCTCCTTGAGCTTGGCCTCGACGAGAGCCAGGGTCAGACCGGATCCGATCAGCGGGATGTCGCCCTTGAGCCGCAGCAGGTAGGGAACGGCGCCGATGTGGTCCTCGTGGCCGTGCGTGAGCACGACCCCGACGATGTCGTCGAGGCGGTCCTTGATGGGCTCGAAGTCGGGCAGGATCAGGTCGACACCGGGCTGGTGCTCCTCGGGGAACAGCACGCCGCAGTCGACGACGAGGAGCTTGCCCTCGTACTCGAAGACGGTCATGTTGCGGCCCACCTCCCCGAGCCCGCCCAGCGGCGTGACGCGGAGGGTGCCGGGGGCGAGGGCTTCGGGATCGGCGAGGGGGATGTTCATGTGGTGCCTCCTAGGCGGGGCGCGCGGCGCGCCCGATGTTCGTGGTTCCCCTGCCGACCGGGACCGGATCCGCCTGCGCATTCCGCGCGGATCCGTCCGAGTCGAGCCCGATGCCCACCGGCCACGCCCTCATCGGGTCGTGCCGTGCACCTTGGGGAGTGCGCCGCCGGCGGCGGCATTGCGGTCCGGGCGGAAGTCGGAGAAGTCCGCGCCGGGGATGTCCTTGACGAGCGCGAGCTCGTCCTCGATGAGGGCGGCCTCCCACTCCTCCGGCCCCACCAGGGGCAGGCGGACGCGGGGGCTCGTGATGCGGCCGAGGCCGTGCAGGATGTACTTCGCCGACACCGTGCCGGGAACGTGCGTCATCGCGGCGCGGACGAGCGGCTCGAGGCGCTTGTGCTCGGCGGTCGCGGCGGCGAGGTCGCCCCGGTTGACCGCGTCGACGATCGCCCGGTACGGCGCCGAGGTGATGTTCGCGGTGACGCCGATGAGGCCGGTGGCGCCGATCGAGAGGTGCGGGAGCACGTTCGAGTCGTCGCCGGAGAAGTACATCAGGTCGGTCTGGTTGAGCACTCGGCTGACCTCGGAGAAGTCGCCCTTGGCGTCCTTCACCGCGAGGATGTTCGGGTGCTTGGCGAGACGGAGGATCGTCTCGTACTTGATCGGCACGCCCGTGCGGCCGGGGATGTCGTAGAGGATCACCGGAAGGTCGGTGGCGTCCGCGACGAGGCGGAAGTGCGTGAGGATGCCCGCCTGGGTGGGCTTGTTGTAGTACGGCGTGACGATCATGATGCCGTCGGCGCCGGCCTTCTCGCTGGCCTTGTAGAGCTCGATCGCGTGCGCGGTCTCGTTGGATCCGCCGCCGGTGATGATCTTCGCCCGGCCTGCGGCGACGTCCTTGCCCACCTCGACGAGGCGCAGCTTCTCGGCGTCGGTGAGGGTCGAGGTCTCCCCCGTGGTCCCGGTCACGACGAGGCCGTCCGCACCGTCCGAGATGACACGGTCGATGTGCTTCTCGACGGAGGGCCAGTCGACCTCGCCGTCGGCCGTCATCGGGGTGATGAGGGCGACGAGCACCTGTCCGAAGGGATTGCCCGTGTACGTCATGGGTCCAGCGTAATGGTTCGGACGATGCTCACGCTGTCGGCGTGACGCGGATGACGTCGCCGCGGGCCAGATCCACCGAGGGCTTGAGCAGCAGGCCGGCGGCCGTGCCCGCCGGCGCCTCGTCGGCCCTCTTGCGGAACATCTCGATGCCCGTGACCGTGCTGGTGCCGGTCTGCGCGGCGCCGCGGAGCACCACGACACGGTCGCCCACGCGCATCGTTCCGGTCGTGGTCCTGCCCGTGGCGACCTGCCCCCGCCCGGTGATCGTGAAGACGTCCTCGACGACGAACTCGGACGTTCCGATCCCCGCCGAGACCGTGCCCGCGCTCGCGGCGATGCCCGCGCCAGGAGCGATCCCCGCGGCGGACAGGCGCTCGGCCTCCTGCGCGTTGTACTGCCGGAGCATCTCGTTCGCGTCCAGCGGATCCTTCTTCTTCCCGAACCAGCCCATGCGTTCGAGCCTAGAGGCGACGGCCGGTTAGGCTCGCGCACATGGCCTGGCAGACGCGGGACTCGCGCATCGTCTACGACAACCGCTGGATCTCGGTGCGGGAGGATCGGGTCTCCGGCCCCGCCGGCGACGGGATCTACGGCGTGGTCACCCTGAAGAACCCCGCCGTGTTCGTCGTCGCGCTCGACGAGCACGATCGCGTCTGTCTCGTCACGATCGATCGGTACACGACGGGACGCTCGGTCGAGGTGCCCGCGGGAGGCACGGACGGCGAGGATTCGCTCCTCGCCGCCCAGCGCGAGCTGCGCGAGGAGACCGGGCTCGAGGCGGACGAGTGGACGCCGATCGGCACCATGAACGCGCTCAACGGCGTGACCGTGGCCCCGGAGCACGTCTTCCTCGCCCGAGGCCTGCGCCATGCCGCGGACAGCGCCGACACGCAGGCAGAGGAGGGCATCGACGAGATGGCATGGGTGCCGTTCGCCGAGGCGCTCGCGATGGTCGCCGATGGGCGGATCCGCGACGGCGAGACGGTCGCCGCCCTCGCCTACGCGGGGATCCGGTTGGGTCGATTCGCCTGAGCGCGGCTTCGGGACGCCCGCGACGATCCGCACACGCTGCGACGATCCGCACACGAATCCGGTGCTTCGGTGCGCGGATCGTGACAGACAGTGCAAATCGTCGCACTGCGCACTGCGCACTGCGCCCGGCGGCGCGACGGGCGACGGCGTCCTACATGCGGCCGCGACGGGCGATGCGAGTCGTGAGCGAGCGCGGGACCAGCCGCGAGCCGACGACCACCGCCTTGTAGCGCAGCGACGGGATCACCACCGACCTGCCCCGTGCGGCGGCGCGCAAGCCCTCGCGCACCACGAAGGGCGCGTCCAGCCACAGGAACCGCGGTACCCCCTCCTGGCCTGCGCCGAGCCCCATCCGGGAGTGGAAGGTGGTGTGCACGAAGCCGGGGCAGAGCGCAGTGACGGTGACGCCGTCCCTGGCGTACTCGTCGTTGGCCCAGCGGCTGAAGCCGATGAGCCACGCCTTGCAGGCCGAATACGTGGATCGTGAGATGAAGCCGGCCACCGAGGCGACGTTGACGATCCGACCTCCGCGGCCGCGCATCGCCCGGAGCGCCGCGTGCATGAGCCGCATCGGGGCTTCGACGTGCACGCGCAGATGGCGCACCTCGTCCGCGATGTCGTTGTCGGCGAAGTGCAGCGGAAGCCCGAAACCGGCGTTGTTCACGAGCAGATCGATCGGACGCCCGGCATCGGAGATCCTCTGCGCGACGCGGTCGACGTCGTGCTCCTCGGCGAGGTCGGCGAGGAGCACCTCGACCGCGACGCCGTGGCTCGCGCGGAGCTCCGCGGCGAGCGCCTCCAGCGCGTCCTCCGAACGGGCGACCAGCACGAGGTCCGCGCCGCGGTCGGCGAGCTGGCGGGCGAACTCGGCGCCGAGCCCGGCGCTGGCGCCGGTGATGAGGGCGGT
>JAITLM010000009.1 GCA_031277885.1 Microbacterium sp. | reverse complement strand
GCGCCGTCTCCGGTCGCGGCCTCCGTGGTCGCGTCCGTGCCGTCGACGATCGAGTTCTCCTCAGTCGGAGCCCCCGCTGCCGTTGCCAGATCCGTCACGTGCACACCCCCCTTGCCCTTGAACGTTGTCAGTCTTTCAAGGATACGGGATGCCATATCACAAAACGGCAACGGAAGCACATGGACGGGCGGGGAGGTGCCGGATCGGGGGCCGCGGGGTCCGCCGTCCGGCGCCGCGCGCGGGAAACATGCGGAGCGTCGGCCCGGATCCGGTAACGTTTGGGTGAACCCGAGTCCCGCCGCGCGCGACCGGGCTTGATTTTCACTCTGTTCGTAAGGTGTACTAACAAACATGGTCCCACGGATGAGCGGCATCGCCCGATGAATGCGGAGAGCGGCGACTCCAGCCCGCACCGGTTCGGGTCGGCGCGCAAGCTGCGCACGAGCACCAAGGTGCTGCCGGAGCATGCGCGCGGGCACAACCGCGCGCTGGTGCTGCAGACGCTGTACCACTCCGGTGCGATGAGCCGCGCGGACCTCTCCCGGGAGACCGGCCTCACCCGCGTGACGATCTCGGATCTCGTCGGGGAGTTCATCCACGACGGCATCGTCGTCGAGAAGGGCATCCGCGAGACCACCGGTCCCGGCAAGCCGCCGATCCTCATCGACATCGATCGCGAGGGGCATCGCATCGTCGGTCTCGACCTGTCCGGCCCCGGTGCCTTCGAGGGCGCGCTCATCAGCCTGGACGGCGTGGTGCTCGAGCGCCGAGAGGTGCCGCGCCCGAGCGGCGGCACGGCCGCCTACGAAGCGGTGCGCTCTCTCGCACAGGAGCTCGTCGAGCTGTCCACCGAGCCGGTGCTCGGCATCGGCGTCGGCGCCCCCGGGATCGTCCGCCCCGACGGGATGGTGCTGAACTCGCCCAACCTGGACTGGGTCGACTTCCCCCTGGAGCGCCTGCTCAGCGCGGCCCTTGACCTCCCCGTGCTGGTGCGCAACGACGCGAACGCCGCGGTGCTCGCCGAGTACACGTTCGGCCAGGCCCGCCCCGACATGCTGCTGATCAAGATCGGCCGCGGCGTGGGCGCGGGGCTCATCTCCGACAGCCAGCCGCTCGTGGGCAGCCGGTTCGCGGCCGGTGAGATCGGGCACGTCGTCGTCGGTACCGACGGCGGGCCGCGCTGCGCGTGCGGCAAGGACGGGTGCCTCGAGGCGTGGCTGAGCGCGTCGCGGCTGCGGGCGCGGATCGCCGAGGATCCGTCCTCGCAGGAGCAGGTGCTCCGCGAGGCCGGAACCAGGCTCGGCGTGGCCATCGCTCCCATCGTCGCCGCGCTCGACCTCTCGGAGATCGTGCTCTCCGGTCCTGCGGACCTGCTCGCCGGAACGCTCATCGACGCCGCGACCCGCACGCTCACCGAGCGCACCCTCGAGGGCGTGTTCGACGACGTCGCGATCCGGCTGACCGCCCAGGACGACATCGTGCTGCGCGGGGCCGCGGTCATGGTCCTGTCCGGCCAGCTGGGCGTCTCGTGAGCGGGATCCGCGTCGGCCTGGACGTCGGCGGCACCAAGATCGACGCGCTCGCCCTCGCCGCGGACGGGACGATCCTCGCCCGCACGCGCATCCCCACGGGCTGGGGCGATCATGCGGTCGTGGCTGCCGTGCACGATGCGGTCGAGGCGCTCGGCATCGAGGGCGGATTCGCCGTCGCCGACGTGGCCTCCGTCGGCATCGGCATCCCCGGTCTCATCGACGCGGACGCCGGGCGCGTGCTGCACGCGGTGAACCTCGGTGTGACCGAGCTCGACCTCGCGGACGCCGTGCGCGTCCGGCTGCCCGTGCCCGTCTCCGTGGAGAACGACGTGAAGGCCGCCGCCCTCGGGGCCGGATCCCTGCGCGGCGACGCGCATTCGATGGCCTATCTGAACCTGGGCACCGGGGTCGCCGCGGGGATCGTGATCGACGGCGCACTGTGGCGCGGCGCCCACGGCACCGCCGGCGAGGTCGGACATCTCTCGGTCGATCCGCGCGGTCGCGTGTGCGGCTGCGGACAGCGCGGCTGCATCGAGACGTTCTGCGGCGGAGGCGCGGTCAGCAGGGCCTGGGGCCGGGGCGGCGAACTGCCCCTCCGCGACGTCTTCGATCTGGCGGAGCGCGGCGACGCCTTCGCCCTGGAGCTGCGGGAGGGCGTGGCGTTCGGCGCGGCGTCGGCCGTGCGCAGCCTGGTGCTGAGCGCCGACGTCGAGACGGTCGTGATCGGCGGCGGGGTCACCGCCCTCGGCGACCGCCTGCTCGACGACATCGTGCGCCGGCTGCGCCAGGAGGGTGGGGAGTCGCCGTTCATCGGCTCTTTGCACCTGGATGAGAGGATCGAACTGCTGCCGGCAGGATCCCCGGCCGCCGCGCTCGGCGCCGCCCTGGTGGGAGCCGCACGGCTGCCCGCCGAACTCGTCTGAACTCCGCGTCGCATCGCACCCGCATCTTCGAATCCACGTCACCGACACTCACGAGGGAAATCCATGGCTGAAGTCGTCATCGTCGAGAACTCCACCGCCGCCGGCGAACTGGTCGCCGCAGAGATCGCCCGGCTCATCGGCCGACGCTCCGACGCGGTCCTCGGACTCGCGACCGGGTCCACCCCGCTGCCGGTCTACTCGGCCCTGCGCGCGCAGCTCGACGGCGTCGACGTCTCGCACGTGCGCGGCTTCGCCCTGGACGAGTACGTCGGCATCGATCCCTCGCACCCGGAGAGCTACCGCTCCGTGATCACCCGCGAGGTCGTCGAGCCTCTGGGACTCACGCCCGCCCTCGTGCACGTGCCGGACGGATCCGAGGACGGCATCGAGCATGCGGGTGCGGAGTACGACGCGAAGATCCGCGCGGCCGGCGGGGTGGATCTGCAGCTGCTGGGCATCGGCACCGACGGCCACATCGGCTTCAACGAGCCGGGGAGCTCCTTCGCGTCGCGGACCAGGGTGAAGACGCTCACGGAGCAGACCCGCGAGGACAACGCGCGCTTCTTCGACGCGATCGACCAGGTGCCGCGGCACTGCATCACCCAGGGCCTCGGCACGATCCTGGAGGCTCGGCACCTCGTCCTCCTCGCCTATGGCGAGGGCAAGGCGCAGGCCATCGCGGACGCCGTCGAGGGCCCCCTCTCCGCCTTCATGCCGGCCTCGGCGATCCAGCTGCACCCGCACGCGACGGTCGTCGTCGATGAGGCGGCCGCCTCGCGGCTCAAGCTCGCGGACTACTACCGCTACACCTTCGCGAACAAGCCGGCCTGGCAGGGCATCTGACCGGCCTCCGTCTCGCCTTCGGCTCGCGCTCAGGGACCGCATCATGGATCGGTCCCTGAGCGCGCGCAGCGAGACGAAGGGCGCTCAAGGACGGGGGAGGATCCCCGGCCAGGCGATCGGGAGCAGGTGCTCCTCGCTGAGCGGGGCGAGCGGCAGCGACTCCGCGTCGGCGGGGGTGATCCACCGCAGTTCGGCGAGCTCGGCCTGCACCTGCACGTCCTCCGGCTCGGCGGTCGTGGCGAACGCGGTCGCGACGACGCGGTGACCCGGTTCGTTCGCGGCCGCGGAGACGAAGACGCCGAGCGGGCGCAGCGCGTCCTCGTCGATGCGCAGCCCGAGCTCCTCGTGCAGCTCGCGGGCGAGGGTCTGGGCGGCGGTCTCCCCGGCCTCCGGCTTGCCGCCGGGCTGCATGAACCGCTCCGTGCCCTGCTTGCGCACGACCAGCACGCGTCCCGCGGCATCCGTGATGATGGCGGCCGAGACGTGGATGTCAGGCATGAGGCTCCTCTGCGGTGTCGGGTGCTGCGGTGTCGGCTGCTGCGGCGTCGGCGGCCGCGGCGCGGTCCGCGAAGACCCGGCCCGGCGCGAGGATGCCCGCCGGATCGAAGGCCCGCGCGATGTCGCGCTGCAGCCGCCACTGGTCCTCGCCGAGCTCCTCGGCGAGCCAGCGGCTCTTGAGCGTCCCGATGCCGTGCTCGCCCGTGAGGGTGCCGCCCAGGCGCATCGCGGCGCGGAACAGGTCGTCGGCCGCCCGCCAGATGCGCGGCGGGATCTCGGGGGTCTGCACGATGAAGTTGGGGTGCAGGTTGCCGTCGCCGGCGTGCGCGACCGTGGGGATCTCGATCCCGTACTCCTGTTCGATGCGCGCGATCTCGTCGAACATCGCCGGCAGCGCGCTGCGCGGCACCGAGACGTCCTCGATGAGGGTGGTGCCCAGCGCGGCCATGGCGGCATGCATCGACCGGCGTATGCGCAGGAGCTCCTCGCCGCGGGCGGGATCGTCCGTCACGGTGACCGTGCCGCCGGCCTCGCGCAGCACGGCGGCGATCTGGTCGGCCTCCACCGCGGCCGAGCGTCCGTCGGTCCGGATCGTGAGCTGAGCCACGCCCTCGGCGGGGGCGTCGAGGCCGAGCAGCGCGTGCACCGCGGCGAGGCAGCGCGCGTCCATGAGCTCCATGATCGCGGGCTCCGCCCCCGAGGCCGTGACGGCCGCGGATCCTCGGGCGGCATCGCGCACCGCGGGAAAGGTCGCCACGATCGTGCACGGCGTGCCCGGTACGACCCGGCGCAGCTTCAGGGTCGCGCCGACGATGACGCCGAGCCGACCCTCGGACCCGATCACGAGCGACGTGAGATCGAGGCCCGTCACGCCCTTCACGCTGCGGTGCCCCAGGTGGATCAGGCGGCCGTCGGCGAGCACGAGGTCGATCGCCAGCACGGCGTCGCGCACCACGCCGTACTTCGCGCACAGCAGTCCACCGGCGCCGGTGGCGATGTTGCCGCCGATCGTGGAGATGTCGCGACTGGCCGGATCCGGGGGCCACCAGAGCCCGTGCTCGGCAAGGATCGCATCGAGCTCCGCGTTCAGGATCCCCGGCTCGACGACCGCGAGGAGGTCGTCGGGGCGGATCTCGTGC
>JAITLM010000164.1 GCA_031277885.1 Microbacterium sp. | reverse complement strand
GGCGGCGCGCGTCAGGCCCGGGGGATGCGCAGCGTGCGCACCTCGAAGGGGCGCAGGGACAGCGCCTCGCCGGTGCGCGGGGACTCCAGCTCGTCCTCGATGAGCGAGACCTCTCTGATCCCGCCGTGCGCGAAGCCGACCGACAGGGATCCGGACGTGCGGCGGCCGAGCGACTCGTAGACGCGCACGATCACGTCGCCGGAGCGGTCGTCGGCGAGCTTCACGCTCGACACGACGATGCCCTCGCCGGACACGGCGACCAGCGGCTCGACCTCGTTCGCGCCGCGGACGACGGTCGGCGGCGCGTTCAGCGCGATGCCCTCCGCGGTCGCGATCGCGGCGTCGGCGCCGATCACGAGACCCACCTGGATCTCATGCCGCCCGTGGTCCGTGTCGGGGTCAGGGAAGCGCGGGGCGCGCAGCAGCGAGAGGCGCACGGTCGTGGTGACGTCGTCTCCGTCCGCGTCGCGCGTGGTGTCGAAGCCGTAGATCGAGTCGTTCACGAGCGCGGCGCCGAAGCCGCCGTCCTCCTGCACGAGCACGAACCGGTGCATCGAGGTCTCGAACTTCGCGGCCTCCCAGCTCGTGTTCACGTGCGTGACCCGGCGCTGGAAGCCGAACTGCGTCTCGGCGGACGTCTCCCGGGCGAAGACGTCGAGGGGGAACGCGAGCTTGAGCAGCTTCTCCGTCTCGTGCCAGTCGATCTCGGTGCGGAGCAGCACCGTGCGGGATCCGGGACGCAGGGTGATGGTCTGCCGCAGGGAGGACTCCGAGAACGGCCGCTCGACCACGATCGTCGCGACGCCGTCCTCGACCGACGCCGAGATCGACGACAGCGCCACGAGGTCCTCCACGCGGTTGCGGTAGTACTTGTCGATGTCCCACGCGTCCCACATGTTCGGGAAGTCCTGGTGCAGCTGGAACAGGTTCGCGGGCCTGCCGGCCGGGATCGTCTCGCGACCCGACGCCTTGTCGATCGCCGAGGTGATCAGGCCCTCCGGCGAGATCGTGACGACGACCAGGTCGTTCTCGAGCCGGAAGCCGGATGCGGACTCGGCGAGGGAGACCGGTCCGGCCGTCGGGGCGGAGGCGGTGCTCGCCCCGAGCACGGTCCCGCCGCCGACCGACGTCGGGGTGAACACGAGCTCGAGATCCCCGTCGCCCGCGAGCGCCGTGCGGGCCGCCTCGGACAGCGCGCGAGCCTCGTCCCGCACCCCGGAGAGCACGGAGACCGCCTCGCGGTGCACCCACGCGATCGAGGTGCCGGGCAGGATGTCGTGGAACTCGTGCAGCAGCACGGTCTGCCACAGCCGGTCCAGCTCGTCGTGCGGGTAGGTCGCACCGAGGCGCACGGCCGCGGTCGAGGCCCACAGCTCGGCCTCGATGAGCGCCTGCTCGGCCCAGCGGTGCAGCGCCTTCGTGGCGTGCTGGCTGGTGAGCGTGCCGCGGTGCAGCTCGAGGTACAGCTCGCCGACCCACACGGCCGGATCCGGGAGCTCCGCCTTGGCGGCGTCGAAGAACTCGTCGGGGTGGATCCACTCGACCTGGGCGGACCCCTCGAGCGAGGCGAGACGGGAGGCCTTGCCGGTCATCTCCCGGGTCGTGCCGCCGCCACCGTCGCCCCAGCCGACCGGGGCGATCGAACGCGTCGCGACGCGGTTCTCCTTGAACTGGCGCGAGGCCTTGGCGACCTCCATCCCGCTCAGCTGCGAGTTGTAGGTGTCCATCGGCGGGAAGTGCGTGAAGATCCGCGATCCGTCGATGCCCTCCCAGTCGAAGCTGTGGTGCGGGAACACGTTGCGCTGGTTCCACGAGATCTTCTGAGTGAAGAACCACTCGAAGCCGGCCCGGCGCATGAGCTGCGGCAGGGCGGGGGAGTAGCCGAAGCTGTCCGGGAGCCACACGCCCTTCGAGCGGATCCCGAACTCGCGCTCGAAGAAGCGCTGGCCGTGCGAGAACTGCCGCACGAGGGATTCGCCGGTCGGCATCACGGTGTCGGACTCGACCCACATGCCGCCCAGCGGCAGGAACCGGCCCTCGGCGACGGCGGCCTTGATCCGGGCGTAGACCTCGGGGCGGTGCTCCTTCATCCAGGCGTACTGCTGCGCGCTGGACATGCCGTAGCGGAACTGCGGCTGCTCCTCGAGCAGGGTCGTCATCGACGACGTGGTGCGGGCGACCTTGCGCACGGTCTCGCGCAGCGGCCACAGCCAGGCCGAGTCGATGTGCGCGTGCCCGATCGCGGCGATGCGGTGCGCGCTCGCGTCCGCCGGTGCGGCCAGCACGTCGGCGAGCTGCGCCCTGGCGTCGCCCGCGGTCTCGACGATCCGCTGCAGGTCCAGCACGTCGAGCGCGTCGTCGAGCGCCTGCAGGATCCGCATGCGCCGCGGGCTGGTCTCGGGCAGCTCGGCCTGGAGCTCGAGCAGCACCTCGAGGTCGAGGGAGAGCTCGAACACCTCGGTCTCGAAGACCGCGAGATCCATGTGCCGCACGCGGTAGAGCGGATCCGGCGAGGATGTCAGGATGTCGCCCTCCTGCGTCGGCAGGAAGGGGTGGTAGTCCAGCAGCACCGGGTTGGAGGCGCCCTCGAGGAACAGCTCGACGACCTCCTCGCCCTCGGCCCGCTCCGTGACCGGGAGCCACTGGTTGCGCGGGTTGAGGCTCTTCACCGGGACCGGCTCGCCGTCGGCGCCGACGCGGTAGGCCAGGGCCTCGCACTGGAAGCCGGTCATGTTGATGTCGAAGCCGAGGTCGACGAGCGCCTCGACGCGCTTTCCGGCCCACTCGGCCGGCACGGTGCCGCGGAGGCGGAACCACGTGGTGCCCCACGCGGGACCCCACTGCCGGCCGGCGGCGAACGGCGCGTACTCGAGCGCCAGGCCGTCGGCGGGCGCGATCGGCTCGCCCGGAAGGACGTGCGCGGCGACCTCCAGCGGGATGCGGGCGGAGTGGACGGCGGGGCGCACGCGCTCGCCGAGCACGCGGGTCACGCGGCCGACGGTGAGCGAGGTCTCTTCGTGCACGGGGGTGCTCCTTCGCGGTGCGAGAATGTCAGAAC
Organism: Microbacterium sp.; assembly: GCA_031277885.1. GTDB lineage: Bacteria > Actinomycetota > Actinomycetes > Actinomycetales > Microbacteriaceae > Microbacterium. The sequence continues at coordinate 21,114 of JAITLM010000164.1, read as the reverse complement.
GCCTGGGGAGATCCTCTCCCACAGGGCTAACTAAAACGATCTAGTACGGTGAGTCTATGTCACAGGCGAAGCGCATCACCATCGCCGATATCGCCCGGCTCGCGGGAGTGTCCCCCGGCGCGGTCTCGTTCGCGCTGAACGGGCGTCCCGGTGTCAGCGAGCAGACGCGTCAGCGCATCCTCGACATCGCCGAGGAGCACCAGTGGCAGCCGAGCTCGGCCGCCCGGGCACTGGTCGGATCCCGTGCCGGCGTCGTCGGCTTCGCGGTCAATCGCCCGGCCCGCACCCTGGGCACGGAGGCGTTCTTCACCGACCTCATCGCCGGGGTGCAGTCGGCCCTGGCCCAGCACGGCGTCGCCCTGCAGCTGGTCGTGGTCTCCTCGATCGAGGAGGAGATGGCGACCTACCGGCGCTGGCGCAGCGCGAACCAGGTCGACGGCGTGATCGTGATCGACCCGCGCGACGACGACCCCCGTCTGGCGCTGCTGCCCTCGCTGCCGCTGCCGGCCGTGGTGATTGGCAGCAGGGACACCGCGGGGGATCCGCCCGTCATCTGGCTCGACGACGAGGCCGCCGCGCACGCGCTGTTCGACTACCTCGCCGCGCTCGGGCATCGGGAGATCGCCTACGTCTCCGGACCCGCAGAGTTCCAGCACACCCGCATCCGCGCCGATGTGCTCGCAGCCCTCGCGGCACGGGAGGTCGCGGGCGAGACCTTCGTCACCGACTTCTCGCCGGCGGCCGCCACGGCCGCCACCCGGACGCTGCTCAGCCGCGCGGCGAGGCCGACCGCCGTCGTCTACGACAACGACGTGATGGCGATCGCGGGGCTCAGGGTGGCGCAGGAGATGGGCGTCGGAGTGCCGCAGGCGCTGTCGGTGGCGTCCTTCGACGACTCCGTCGTGACCGGGCTCGTGCACCCGTCGATCACCTGCCTCACGCGCGACACCTTCGCGCTCGGCGAGCAGGCCGCGGCCTTCCTCCTGGAGCGGATCGGATCCGCGGATCCGCTGCCGTCCCGCCGCGGCACCGCGCCCGCTCTGACGATCCGCGAGAGCACCGCCGCCCCCCGGCGCTGATGCGCGGAGAGCGCGGGCGCGCGTCTCCCCGGCGCCTCGGTGCGGCGTCGGGACGGGCGCCCAGCGGCCGCTCCGGACCGTTCGATAGAGTGCTCTGGGCCGACGAGAGGAATTCGCTGATGACGCCGGACGCCGTGAACGTGAAGAAGCACCAGGACTACAACCCGGGGCCGCGCGTGGGGATCACCTTCTCCACCTTCGACCTGCTGCACGCCGGGCACATCATGATGCTCGCCGAGGCCAAGCGGCAATGCGACTACCTCATCTGCGGCCTGCAGATGGATCCCACCCTGGACCGCCCGGAGAAGAACGCTCCCACCCAGACGGTGGTCGAGCGCTACATCCAGCTGCGCGGCTGCGAGTACGTCGACGAGATCGTCCCGTACTCGACCGAGCAGGATCTCGAGGACATCCTGCGCTCCTTCAAGCTCGACGTGCGCATCGTCGGCGACGAGTACGAGGACCGCGATTTCACCGGCCGCGCGTACTGCGAGGAGGCCGGGATCGAGCTGTACTTCAACAGCCGCGACCACCGGTTCTCCAGCTCCGGCCTGCGCAAGATCGTCGCGGCCAAGGAGGCCGAGCGGGTCAACGGCCAGGGCTGACCCGCCCGGCGCTCACAGCCAGGGCGCCGGGTCCCAGCCGAAGCCGCGCGCCCACTCCTCGAGTTCGGCGCGCAGCGCGGCCGCGATCTCGGGATGCTGTGCGGACAGGTCGACGGCCTCGGCGGGATCCTCGTCGAGATTCGCGAGGACGCTGGCGCCGAGCACGAACGGCCCGCCGAGGTGCTCCCGGGGCGAGGTCGTGAGCTTCCACGGCCCTCTGCGGGCGGCCAGCTGGGGGCCGTACTCCCAGAACAGCGTGCGCTCCGCGGGAAGCGGTTCGAGCGCCGTGAGAGCGCCGAGGACGCTCGTGCCGTCGGCGTCGCCGGAGGCCGGGGCGCCGATCGCGTCGAGCACGGTGGGCACGATGTCCGTCATCGCCCCGGGCTCGGCCCACTCCGCCCCCTGCGGCAGGGTGCCGGGCCAGGAGATGATCGCGGGCACCCTGATGCCGCCGTCGAACAGCGAGCCCTTGTTGCCGCGCAGGCCGCCGGTGGATCCGCCCTGGTAGTCGATCTCCTCGCCGTTCAGCCAGTTGCGGCTCTCGGTGGAGGGGCCGTTGTCGGAGGAGAAGAACACGATCGTGTCGTCTGCGATGCCGGCGGCGTCCAGCGCGTCCAGGATGCGGCCCACGCCGTCGTCCATCGCGGCGATCATGGCCGCCATGATGCGGCGATCGTCGGGCAGGCCGGGGAAGCGGTCGACGTACTCCTTCGGCGCGTGCATCGGATAGTGCGGGGCGTTGAAGGGCACGTAGCAGAGGAACGGATCCGCGGCGTTCGCGCCGATGAACTCGGCGGCCTTCTCCGCGATGACCTCGGTGAGGTAGCGGCCGTTGTCGAAGACCTCGCGCTCGTCGTCCCACAGGTCGTGGACCGGGTTCTGGCCCTGACCCCAGTAGAAGATGTGCGAGTAGTAGTCCACGCAGCCGGCGAGGAAGCCGAAGTGCTGCGCGAAGCCCCGGTCGAGCGGACGGTAGCCGGACGCCGTGCCGAGATGCCACTTGCCGAAGATCCCGGTGCGGTAGCCCTCGTCCTGCAGGCGGGAGGCGAGCGTCGGCTGCGCGGGGAGCCCCGGGGTGCCCCTCTTGCCGCCCAGGATCTCCTGCACCCCGGCGTGCACCGGGTGACGGCCCGTCAGCAGCGCCGCGCGGGACGGCGAGCACACGGGCGAGTTCGAGTACCAGTTCGTGAGGCGCACGCCGCGCGCGGCCAGCCGGTCCAGCTGCGGCGTGAGCACGTCGTCGCCGCCGAAGCAGCCGACGTCGCCGTAGCCGAGGTCGTCGGCGTAGATCACGACGACGCGGGGCCGGGTCATGCGGAGACCTCCGCCGCGTCCTCCGCACCGTCGACGACCGTGTTGTTGGAGGAGTAGATCCCGGATCCGGTGCTCAGATCGGGACGGATCAGATCGGTGATCCCTCGGGCGATCAGGGCGGCCGGGTCCTCCGCGGTGCGCGAGGTGACGAAGGTCGTGTCGAGACCGGTCTCGCAGGCGTCGACCCACGCCTGGAAGATCGCGCCCCCCGGGCTCATCGCCGCGCGGCTGACCGGGATCTCGTCCGCATCGACGTCGATCACGATCGCCGTCGTGCGGGCAGGCGCCTGCTGCCGCGCCCTGAGGTCGGGGATGATCTCCGCGAAGCGCCGGCCGATGGGCTTGGCCTCGCCCGCCTGGTCGATCAGGCCGAGGGAGTACTCGAGCTCGGGGTAATCGGCGAGTTCGCGGCCCACGTCGTGGGAGCACCACCAGGTGACGCCCCAGAGGTTCTCGGTGCGGGCCGCGGCGCGCACCGTCGCCTCGAGGAAGTCGGGGGTCTGCTCGGGCGTCAGGCAGTTCGACGGGGCGCCGACCTCCTGCAGCCAGACCGGACGCTGCGGATCCGTCGCGAAGGCGCGGGACAGCTCGATCATGTACTCGGCGTGCCGGTCGCTCGCAGCGCTCCGCCCGCCGTAGCGCTGGGCGGTGCCGTTGAAGATCCACGAGTGCACGGTCGTCATGGCGCCGATCCTGCTGGCGTGGGCGGGCACGAAGCCGTGGCCGTCCATGTACCAGGCCGCGTCGTACTCGCTGTGCACGTGCGGAAGCCCCGGAGCGGAGCGCTCCGCCGCGTCCAGCAGGGTGGTGAGCCAGTTCGCGGCCTCCTCGGGTGAGACCGGCCACGGGTGCGGGTGCACGGCCGCGGAGAACTGGTTCACCTCGTTGCCGAGCGTGAAGCCGAGGAAGTTCGGGGCGTCGCGCAGCGCGGCGCCGAGGCGCTCGACGAGCGCGACCTGTCCGCTCAGCGCGAGGGGGTGCGTGAACATGTTCTTGTCGTGCCAGGTGAACAGCCACGACGGGATGAAGTCGAAGCTCGACAGGTGCCCCTGGATCACGTCGACGCTCGCGTCCATGCCGAACTCGGCGGCGACGTCGACCACGGCGCGCACGTCGGCGACCGCCTTCTCGCGGATGAGGGTGCGGTTCGGCTGCAGCACCGGCCAGAGCGGGAAGATCCGCACATGGTCGAGTCCGAGGGCCGCGAGCCCGGCGAAGTCGCGCCGCACGACGTCGAGGTCGAGGTCGAGCCAGGAGTGCATCCACTCCTTCGACGGCGTGTAGTTCGCGCCGAACCGGAGCGGGGCGGCTCCGCTCGGAACGCGGGGGAGTGCGGCGTCGGTGCCGAGGGTCATCGAGTACGTCCTTCCGGGACGGGCTGGCGCGGGTGGGGAGAATCGCCGAGCTCCTGCTGGAGATCCCACAGCTTCAGGGTCAGCTCACGCCGGATGCCGGCGTATGCGGGATCGAGATGCACGCTGGTGAGCTCGTACGGATCCCTCTCGAGATCGAAGAGCTCCCACTCCGGAGGATAGGACGTGTCGCCCGTATTGGGCAGCCCCATTCCGTCGGCGTAGTAGTAGATCAGCTTGTAGCGGTCGGTGCGCACGCCGTAGTGCGCCCAGACGTGGTGCATGTGGTCGTCGTGCTCGTAGAACCGGTAGTAGTGGGCGTCGCGCACGGGAGTCGGATCCGGCTCGGTCAGGAGCCCGACGAGGCTGCGCCCCTGCATCCCCTCAGGCGCGGGGACTCCGGCGAAGTCGAGCAGGGTCTGCGCGATGTCGACGTTCGAGACGAGCGCCTCGGTGCTCCCGCCGGCCGCCACGCGGGCCGGGTAGCTGAGCACGAGCGGCATCCGCAGCGATTCCTCGTACATGAACCGCTTGTCGAACCAGCCGTGCTCGCCGAGGTAGAAGCCCTGGTCCGATGCGTAGATCGTGACCGTATCGTCGAACCGGCCCTGCTCCCGGAGGAAGCCGGTGAGTGCCTGCACGCCCTCGTCCACCGCCGCCACGCACCGCAGGTAGTCCTGCATGTAGCGCTGGTACTTCCACACCGCGCGCTCGGCGTAGCCCAGTTCGGCGGGCGGATCCTCCTTGAGGTCGATGTCGGTGAGGTAGTCCGCGATGCGCATCGTGGCGTGATGGGCGGGCGTGCCGCGGCCGTCGTAGTCGTCGTCGAAGGTGGGCGGCAGCGGGATCGGATCCGTGAACAGATCCGCGTGCCGCGGGTGCGGCAGCCAGGGGCGGTGCGGGGCCTTGTGCCAGACGAGCACGCAGTAGGGCTCGTCGCCCTGCGCCTCCATCCACGCGAGCGCGTGGTCGGTGATGATGTCGGTGACGTAGCCCTCGGAGCGCACCGGGCCGTCCGGCGTGAAGAACTCGGGATCGAAGTACTCGCCCTGATCCGGCAGCACCTCCCAGTGGTCGAAGCCGACCGGGTCGTGCTCCGGGCCATGGCCGAGGTGCCACTTGCCGAACATCGCGGTGCGGTACCCCGCGGCCTGGAGCGCCGTGATGAAGGTCTCGTGGTCGTTCGTCAGGTGCGTGGCGAGCGTGGTGACGGCGCTCGTGTGGCTGTAGGTGCCGGTGAGGAACGCGGCGCGGCTCGGCGTGCACAGCGCGTTCTCCACGAGGGCGCGGTCGAAGCGCATCCCGGCGTCCGCGATCGCGTCGATCCCCGGCGTGGTGTTCACCGCCGATCCGTAGCAGCCGATCGCATTCGAGGCATGGTCGTCGGTCAGCACGAACACGATGTTCGGGCGACGGGGACTGCTCATCGCGTTCCTCCTTGAGTCGCTGAAGGGATTTGGTCCACCTGGTCGTCGGTGTGCGGTGTTGTTGGACGACACCGCGTCCTTGTGGCATGCTAGGCACACTATATCGTTTTAGTGATGGGATGCCAGCGCCGGCCGGCGATGCACCCGGGACACTTCGAAGGAGAACACGTCCATGAAGATCCGATCGACTATCGCCGTCGGCATCGCCGCGGTCGCGGCGCTCGCCCTCACCTCCTGCACCGGGGGAGGGGCGGCCTCCGGAGGAGGAGCCGCCGACGGCGAGATCAAGGGCACGGTCACGTTCCAGACCTGGTCGCTGAAGAACGACAAGTTCTCGCCGTACTTCGAGAACATCGCGAAGAGCTTCGAGAAGGAGCACCCTGGCGTCACGGTCAAGTGGATCGACCAGCCCGCCGACGGCTACGAGGACAAGATCCTGCAGCAGGCCGAGTCGAACGAGCTCCCCGACGTCGTCAACCTGCCGCCGGAGTTCGCGCAGGAGCTCGCCAAGGCCGGCCAGCTCGTCGACCTGAAGAAGGACTCGAAGGTCATCGGCGACTACGTCGACGGCGGCGTCGCGGCCTACACCTACACGGGGCTCGAGGGCACCTACGCCTTCCCCTGGTACCTCGGCACCGAGCTGAACTACTGGAACATGGATCTGCTTGGCAAGGCCGGTCTCACCGCTCCGCCGAAAACCTTCGACGAGACGCTCGACGCCGCGTCGAAGCTCGGCAAGCTCGGGATCGCGACCCTCTCCGACGTGCCCAGCCCGAAGTCGATGCAGATCGACATCAGCGACCAGGGCAAGACCTTCGACTTCGTCAAGGACGGCAAGTTCGTCTTCGACACCCCCGAGGCTGAGGCGATCGTGGAGCGCTACGCCGAGCTCTACAAGGAGGGCGCGGTCAGCCCCGAGGCGCTGCAGAACGCCGGCACGGCCAACGCCAACGTCGACAACTTCAACAAGGGCAGCGTCGCGTGGACGACCGCCGGCCCGAACTACATCGACAAGAACCTCGCCGTGAACTCGCCGGCGCTGCTCCCCTCGGTCAAGGTGACCGGCGGGTTCGGCGAGCCGCCGCTGTTCGTGCAGGGCATCAGCGTCTCGAAGAACGCGAAGAGCCCGGCGGCCGCGATGGCCTTCGCCGAGTACGTCACGAACGACGCGAACCAGATCGAGTTCATGAAGCTCGCCGCCGGCTTCTTCCCCGGCACCAAGAAGGCCAACGAGGATCCGTCCGCCTTCGCGGGCACGGCGCAGAACGCGGAGCAGACCCAGGCGACGACCTTCGCGGCCGCGCAGATGGACAAGGCCCGCGTGCCCGGCGCACCGGGCAGCGGCTACGTCGACTCCATGGAGAACTACGCCAAGCAGCAGATCGCACTCGCGATCAAGGGCGACATCTCCGCGAAGGACGCGCTGAAGAAGTCGCAGGACTACGCCAACCAGAACGTGTCCAAGTGACCCGATGAGTGAGAGGAGGGGGTGAGCAGATGAGAAGACAGCGCTGGTACACGCCGTACCTGCTGGTGCTGCCGGGTGTGGTCTGGGTGCTCGTGTTCGCCCTGTGGCCGTTCCTGAACACGGTGGTGCTCGCCTTCACGGACGCCCGCCCCCTCCGTCCCGTCACCTTCGTGGGGCTGGACAACTTCACCCGCCTCGCGAGCGACGAGCGGTTCGGGTACGCGCTCACCACGTCCCTCGTGTACGTGGTGGTGTGCGTGCCGCTGCTCACCTTCCTCCCGCTCCTGCTGGCACTGCTGGTGCGGGCGAAGATCCCTGCGATCGGGTTCTTCCGCACGACGTTCTACTTCCCGGTGATCGCCTCGGCCGTGGTCGTCGCGATCGTGTGGGAGTTCCTGTTCTCCAGCACCGGCACGATCAACTCGGCGCTGCGGTTCTTCGGCCTCGCAGACCGGCCGATCGAGTTCCTCTCGGACCGCTGGCTGCTGATCTTCTGCGCGATCGGCCTGACCGTGTGGAAGGGGCTCGGCTACTACATGGTCGTGTACCTCGCCGCCCTCGGAAATGTCGGGCGCGAGCTGCACGAGGCGGCCGCGATGGACGGCGCCGGCGCCTGGCGCCGGTTCTGGTCGGTGACCGTGCCGGGCGTCCGCGGCCCGATGATGCTCGTCTCGGTGCTCATCTGCGTGGCCGCGATGCGCGTCTTCACCGAGCTGTTCATCCTCTCCTCCGGATCCGGCGGCCCCGGAGGCCGGTCGATGAGCATGGTCATGCTCATCCAGTCGATGGGCAAGGGCCTGAACGGGCAGATCGGCTACGCCTCGGCGATCTCGATCGTGCTGTTCCTGCTGACCCTCGTCCCGCTCACCATCGTCGGCATCGCCAACAACGGCGAGATGATCCGCGACGCCCTGGCGGGCCGTCGCACCCGTCGCGACCGGCGCGCGCAGCAGCGCGCCGAACGCCGCGACGCCGCGGACCGTGCGGAGGTGACGGCATGACTTCCTTCCAGACCCCCGGCAGCGCCGGCGTGATCGAGGAGCAGGCGACGACGGCCCTCCGGTCGACTCCGGAGTCGGCCCGAGGCGGCCGCGGCGCCCGTCCGCCGCGCTCGCGCGAGAAGGCGTACCGCACCCGCGGATCCGCCGACATCATGAAGCCCTCGCTGGCCGGGCTGATCGGCAAATACGTGCTGCTGGTCGTCGTCCTCGGGATCATGGTGTTCCCGTTCCTCTGGCAGCTCTCGACGTCGTTCAAGGGATCCGGCGAGAACATCTACGGATTCCCGCCGAACCTCATCCCGAGCGCTCCCACGCTCGACCACTACGCGGAGGTCTTCCGCACGATCCCGGTGCTCGACTACGCCCGCAACTCGCTCGTCGTCGGCGTCGGCACCGTGATCACGAACGTGATCTTCGCGACCCTGGGCGGCTACGCGCTGGGATGCCTGAAGTTCCGCGGCAAGGGGATCGTCATGGCGATCTTCTTCTCCACGCTCCTGCTTCCCGGCGAGGTCACGCTGACGAGCCAGTACCTGACGGTGAAGTCGCTCGGGCTCGCGAACACCCTGTGGGGCGTGTTCCTGCCCGGGGCGATCGCCGCGATCAACGTGCTGCTCATGGCCGCCGCGTGCCGGATGATCCCGGCGGACACCCTGGACGCCGCCACGATCGACGGCGCCAACACCCTGCAGCGCCTGCGCCACATCGTGTGGCCCAACATCCGCGGCATGGTCTCGGTGGTCGCGCTGTTCGCGTTCATCGGCGCCTGGGACGAGTTCCTCTGGCCGCTCGTGGTGCTCTCGGATCCGGCGAACTACACGCTCACGGTCGGCATGAACTACCTGAACTCGAACTTCGGATCCAACCCGCGGGTGATCGCGGCCGGCACGATGATCGCGCTGGTGCCGATCATCATCCTCTTCGCCGTGCTGCAGAAGCAGTTCTTCAAGGGCGTCGAGGAGGGGAGCGTCAAGGGATGACGGATCCGGCCCGGTGGAGGGCGCTCCCGCAGCCCACGGCGTTCGAGCCGGCGGGCGGGTGGTGGGAGCCCGAGCGGGTGCGGGTGATCGCCGCCAGCCGGGGTCTGCGCCGCGAGGCGGAGCGTCTCGAGGGGGAGCTGCGGGCCTGTGCGATCGGGGCAGCCGCCGGCGTCTCGGATCCGGTGATCCGGCTGCGGCTGAGCCCGCTCGCGCACCGGGACCCGGCCGACGAGTCGTTCGCGATCGACGTGGAGGACGACGTCGTGGTGACCGCGGCCTCCGCGGCCGGCGTGTTCCGCGCGACCCGGCAGCTGCTGCACAACCTCCGCGCTCAGGGCGCCGTGCCGCGCGGGATCGTGCACTCCGCGCCGGCGGTCGCCGAGCGCGGGCTGCATCTCGACGCGGGCCGCAAGCACTATCCGGCGGAGTGGATCCTCGCGCAGCTGCACGCGGCCGCAGACGTCGGCGTCAACGTCTTCCAGTGGCACTTCTCCGAGAACCCGGGATTCCGGCTCGAGTCCTCGGCCTTCCCCGAGATCGTCTCGGACGAGCGGATCAGCCGCGCCGAGGCTGCGGACATCGTCGCGGCGGCCCGAGACCTGCACATCGACCTGATCCCGTCTCTCGACATGCCGGGCCATCTGCAGCACGTGCTGAAGGCTCACCCCGAGCTGCGGCTGCCGGAGGCGCCGGGCCTCGAGACGGATCACGCCCTCGACATCACGCGCGAGGATCCCGTCCGCTTCGCCCTCGCCCTGATCGACGACATGATCCCGGTCTTCCCGCACAGCACGCGCTGGAACCTCGGCGGCGACGAGTTCGTCGACTTCGACCGCATCGCCGAGTTCCCCGCGCTCGAGACGGCCGCCGCGGCGCGCTACGGCGAGGAGGGCACCGGGTTCGACCTGCTCACGGCCTTCGTGAACCGCGTCGCCGCGCACCTGCGGGAGCGCGGTTTCGAGGCGCGCGCCTGGAACGACGGTCTGCTGCGCAGCGCGTGCGAGCGGCTGGATCCCGAGGTCGTGCTGACCTGGTGGACGAACTGGAACGCCGGGATGCGCCCGGTGGCCGACGCCGTCGCCGCCGGCCACCGGCTGGTCAACGTCAACGATGCGATGTTCTACTACGTGCTCGGCGAGAACGCGGGCTACCGCTACCCGACCGCGGATCGCATCTGGGCGGCCGACTGGCATCCGGGGCTCTTCCCGGCCCTCTGGGGACCGGAGGGGCAGAGCACCGTGCGGCAGGAGCTGGAGCGCCCGTATTCCGCGCTGCTGCGCGGAGCGTCGTTCGCGGTGTGGTCGGACCGGCCGGAGGCGCAGACCCCGGCCGAGGTCGCGGAAGGGATCCGCGGACCGCTGCGCGCGATGGCGGAGCGGTCCTGGAACGCGGGATCCGCTCTGTCGCGGGAGGATTTCGCGGCGCTCGACGTCGCGATCGGGGAAGCCACCCCACTCGAAGAAGAGAGAAGGCACGTATGACACGCATGAAACGCACGACAGCCGCCGTCGGACTCGGCGCGCTCATCGCCGGAGTCGCCGTCCTCGGAGCGCCGCCCGCCCTCGCCGCGACGGGATCCGCATCAGTCGGGAACACCTCGCAGTGCTCGGCCGAGCCGCTCACCATGGCGTACTACCGCACCTGGCGCGACGTCACGGTGCCGCAGAGTGCGAACTCGAACCTGCCCGATCCCAACGTCACGCGCATGACGGACCTTCCGCCCGAGGTCGACGTCGCGATGGTGTTCGACGCCGGCGCGACGGCCGGCACCGACTACTGGCGCGCCCTGCGCGACGAGTACGTGCCCGCGCTGCATGCGCGCGGCACCAGGGTCGCGTACACGCTCTGGATCGACAAGCTCGCGAAGGCGGACATCCCGCTGACGGACCAGGCGTATCGCGACTACGCGCAGAAGCTCGTCGACACGTACGTGACCCCGTACGGCCTGGACGGCATCGACATCGACGTGGAGTCGTACCCGACCGGTGACGACCTGACCAGGGCGATCGGCGTGTTCAACGCCCTCGGCGACATCATCGGCCCGACCTCCGGCTCGGACAAGATCCTCATCTTCGACACTAACCAGAACGGCAGCACTCCGCTGTTCACGGCGGTCTCGTCGAAGGTGTCCTATGTGCTGCTGCAGGCCTACGGCCGCGGCACCGCGGGCATGCAGTCGACGTGGAACACCTTCGCCGACAAGATCGCCCCCTGCCAGTTCCTGCCCGGATTCTCCTTCCCCGAGGAGCAGGACCGCACGCACTGGGGCGACGCCGAGGGGATCTACGACCCGGCGACGGCGCCAGGATCCACGGCCTACAAATACGCGACCTGGCAGCCGCAGGGCGGCACCAAGGGCGGGTTCTTCGCGTACGCGGTCGACCGCGACGGCAAGGTGTGGGGCGACAACAGCATCACGCCCACCTCCTTCACCTGGATGAAGAACCTCTCCGCCGTGCAGGACGACGCCGCGGGCGTCGCGCCGAAGGCGACCACGGCCGCGCTCGCCGCGGACCGCATCACGATCCGCGGCGTCGGAGCCCCCGGCGCCACGGTGAGTGTGAAGGTCACCGGACCCGGGAGGATCCCGACCGCGGCGTCGACCACCGCAGCGGTCGACGGCAGCTGGACGCTCGTGCTGAACCGCAAGCTGACCGAGCCGCAGACGGCGACGATCACGCAGAAGCTGCCGCACACGGGAGCGTCCGCCCCGACCACGGTGCGCTTCGTCGGCGACTGACGGGCGTCGGCACCAGAACGGCGCGGGATCCGGCCCGAGGGGGAGGGTGGCCGGGTCCCGCGCTCTGCCCGTCCGGGGGATCTCCGCGATGCGCCGGATATCCTCTCCTTCTGTGACCACCATCTCCGCGCAGACCGCCGCGCTGCACCCCACGCCCGCGCAGCTGCAGTGGCAGCGGGACGGCGTCGGCGTCTTCCTGCACTTCGGGCTCAACACCTTCTTCGGCGTGGAGTGGAGCGACGGCACCCTCCCCGCCTCCGGATTCGACCCAGCGCGCCTCGACGCCCGGCAGTGGGTGGCCGCCGCGCGCACGGCGGGAGCGAGATCCGTGGTGCTCACCGCGAAGCACCACGACGGGTTCTGCCTGTGGCCGACCGCGACGACGGACTACTCGGTCGCGGCGAGCCCCTGGCGGGACGGTCGCGGCGACGTCGTCCGCGAACTCGCGGACGCGTGCGCCGAAGCGGGGATGGGGCTGGGTCTGTACCTCTCGCCCTGGGACCGGCACGAGCCGCGCTATGCGGATCCGGCCGCCTACGACGAGGTCTACTGCGCCCAGCTCAGGGAGCTCTGCACGCAGTACGGCGACCTCGTCGAGGTGTGGTTCGACGGCGCAGGGTCCGCCGGCCGCGTCTACGACTGGGAGCGGATCGCCGGGATCGTGCGGGAGCACCAGCCGGGCGCCGTGATCTTCAACATGGGCGACCCCGACATCCGATGGATCGGCAACGAGGACGGGCTCGCGACCGACCCGGTGGAGTACGTCGTCGACGTCACGCCGAACGATGTGCACACCGACGCGATGCTCGGGCTCGGCGGGGCGCGGTACCTTCCGCCCGAGTGCGACGTGTCGCTGCGGCACGGCTGGTTCTGGCAGCCCGCGGACGAGCCGAAGAGCCTCGAGCACCTGCTCGGGATCCACTACCGATCGCTCGGCCTCGGCGCGAACCTGCTGCTCAACGTGCCGCCGAACCGGGAGGGGCTCATCGACGACGCCGACCTCGCGCGGCTCGCCGAATACGCCGCCGAGCTCGCGCGGCGGTTCGGAGCACCGCACGCCGCGGAGCTCACCCCGCTCGGAGACGGCCGCTGGCGCGCCGACTTCGGTACGGACGTCCTCCTCGACCACCTCGAACTCGAGGAGGAGCTCGCGGAGGGTCAGCGGATCGCGGGCCACCGCGTGCTCGACGGTGGGGAGGAGGTCTGCACCGGCGGAACAGTCGGGGTGCGCCGACTGCATGCGTTCCCCGCCCGCACGGTGCGGTCCCTGGAGATCGCGCTCGACGGGCCGTCGCCCGTGCTCGCCGACGTGCGGGGCTACCTCACGGGCGTCGAGTCGGCGCCGGTCGTGCCGTCGACCGAGGACTACCGCGCCGACGACGCCGACATGATCATGATGTGAACCACCGGTCCCTGGGCGAGCGCAGCGAGACGAAGGGCGCGGTCAGCTCTTGGCGGCAGCCTTCATCGCGCGCTTGTGCTCGCGGACCTTCGTCAGCGACTCGGGTGAGACGATGTCGGCGACCGAGCGGAAGGATCCGTCCTCGCCGTAGGGGGCGGAGGCCTCGCGCCAGCCGGCGCCGGTGAAGCCGTACTGCTTGCCGAGCAGCGCGAGGAAGATCTTGGCCTTCTGCTCGCCGAAGCCGGGGAGGGTCTTCAGGCGGCGCAGCACCTCGGCGCCGTCCGGATCCCCCTGGGTCCACAGGTTTGCGGCGTCGCCGCCCCAGTCGTCGACGAGCTTCTGGCAGAGCGTCTGCACCCGTGCGGCCATCGAGCCGGGGAAACGGTGCACCGACGGCGACTGCTTGAACGCGGCGAGGAACTCGTCGGGATCATAGGCGGCGATCGCGGCGGCGTCGGTCGCGCCCGTGCGCTGCTCGATCTTGAGCGGACCGGCGAAGGCGGTCTCCATCGCGACCTGCTGATCCAGCAGCATGCCCACGAGCAGGGCGAGCGGGTTGTCGCTGAGGAGGGTGTCGGCGGCGGTGTCTCCGGTGATGTGAAGGGCCATGGGACCAGTCTGGCATCCGGCATGCCGTCCGTGAGGAGTTGCCTTCCAAGTAATATGCGCGCATACTAATTACATGATCATTCTCGCCACCGCCCAGAGGGACTCCCACGCCGCTCCGTCCGCCTTCTTCGCGAAGTGGATGGATCACGAGACCTGGCCGCAGTGGTCGCCCGACACGGAGTGGGCGCAGGTGGAGGGCCCGGTCGTCGCGGGCGCCCGGGGAACGCTCAAGCCGGTGGGCGGTCCGAGGACCGCGTTCGAGATCGCCGAGTGCGAGCAGGATCGCCGCTACACCGACGTGAGCCGGATGCCCGGGGCGCGCCTCACCTTCCGCCATCTCGTGGAACCGCACGGCGAAGGGTCGCATCTCGCCGTGCACGTCGCGGTGGAGGGTCCTCTCGCATGGCTCTGGGCGCGCACGGCGTTCCGCGGCTTCCAGGACTCGGTGCCCGCGGATCTCGACCGCCTCATCGCGCTCGTCGAGGGATGAGCCGGAGCGGTGCGGGATCGTGCCGCGGGAGGACGGGATCGGCGATGATCGTTGCATGACGCGTCGCCTCTCCAGTCGGTTCGACTCCGCGGATGTCAGCCCGGGCCTGCTGCTGTGGCGGGCCACCAATCGGTGGCAGGCGATGATCCGCGCCGCGCTGGCGCCGTACGAGCTCACCCACGTGCAGTTCGTCCTGCTCGCGAGCCTGACGTGGTCGGATGCCGACGGCGACCTCACGCAGATCGAGCTCGCGCGACAGTCCGGGGTCGACCCGATGATGGCGTCCCAGGTGCTGAGGGCGCTCGAAGGAAAGGGGCTCGTGCGGCGCCGCGCAGATCCGGGCGATCGACGAGCCATCCGGGTGACGCCGACCGCCGAGGGCGTCGCGCTCGTGAACGCCGCGAATGACGCGGTCGAAGGGGTGGATGACGCGTTCTTCGGTGCGACCGGGCAGCTGACGGGCACCCTCGTCGAGCATCTGCAACGGCTCGGCTCGATCGAAGCAAGGTAGCCGCGGGGGCGTGGTGCGCGGTGCCGTGGGGTCGGTGCGCGCCTAGTTGATGATCTCGCCGCGCTCGTCGGCGGCGAGGGCGGCCAGGCGGTCGCGCCAGCCCTGCAGCGCCTCGGGCGTGAGCCGGGTCCAGTCGTCGACCTCGTCGACCACGCGGAGCGGATCCGCGCTGCGGTAGGACCGCGTCGGATTGCCCGGGAACTTCTTATCCGTGACGTTCGGATCGTCCTCGAACGCGCCCGTCGGCTCGACGAGGTAGACCCGCGGTTCGCCGATGCCGGCCGCGAGCTCGGCGGCGAGGCCGGCCCCATCCCGCAGCGCGGTGAAGTAGATGTGGTTCATCACGACCTCGGGCCGGTAGTTCGACCTGAATCCCGCCGTGAGGAGGTCGCCGGGCTGCAGATCCGCCTTGGTGCCGTGGAAGAACGGGCCTTCGTCTGTCACGTCGCTCACCGTCTCAGGCTAGCCGCGCGGTGCCGTGGGTGCGGCCTGAGGAAGATGGAGAACGTCGCCCGGAGACGGCGCGGAGCAACCGGATCCATCTCCACGGCGGATCCGCGCGGCGATGAGGGGGGAACGCCGCCGCGGGAGCGCGTCAGGCCGTGGCGGCGTCGTCCTGCCGGGTCTCGGCCTCGGCGCTCAGCCCGTACAGCGTCTCGACGGCGGCGATGAACTCGGATCCGCGTCCCTGCGCGGCGAGCTCGTGCGCACGACTGGTCGGCGTGTGCAGCAGCACGCCGGCGAGGTGGCGCATGGCCTGCTCGACCTGTCCGCCGTCGTCGCCGCGCTTGCGGGCGCGGTCGATCTCGGCCTCGAGCAGTCCGAAGATGTGGGCGCGCAGGGCGACGACCGCCGGGGTCACGCTCTCGCGGGCGCCGACCTCGTGGAACGTCGCGGCGGCGGCGCGCACGATCGAGCGGGCGGCGTCGGTCGCCTGCAGTTCCTCGAGCGGCGCGTGCAGGCGGATCGTCTCGAGGTCGAGCAGGGCGACGCCCTCGACCTCGGCGACATCGGGCGCCACGTTGCGCGGCATGCCCAGGTCGACGACCAGCTGCGACGGCGTCGCACCGGCGGAGAAGCCGTGACCGGGGATCGGGCAGTCCACGGCCGCGCCGTCCGGGGACGGGAGCGCGGCCAGAGCCGGCCCGCGGCCCGTGCGCAGGATCGCGGCGTCGAGCACGGGCTGCTCAGCACTCGTGCAGGTGATCACGATCGAGGCGTGCGCGGCGGCCCTGGCGTATTCGGCCTTGGGCAGGGCGCGGATGCCGTGCTTCGCGGCGAACGCGGCACCGCGCCCCGAGGGGGAGTGCACGCTGATGTCGTGGGCGCCGCGCTCGCGCAGCGTGGCCAGGGTCACCGCGGCGTAGGCGCCGGTGCCGACGAGCAGCACCCGGGCGGCGCTCCAGTCGGCGATGCGGCTGTCGGCGAGCTCGAGCGCGAGGCGCACGAGCGAACGGCCGGCCCGGCCCAGGGCCGTGTCGTTCTTGACCTTGCGCTGCGCCTCGCTCGCGCGCTGGAACAGGCGCTCGAGCTCGGGGGAGGTGGTGCCGTGCTGGCGCGCGGAAGTGAGCGCGCGGCGCACCTGTCCGGCGATCTCGCCCTCGCCGGAGACCACGGACTCGAGCCCGGACGCCACGGCGAAGAGGTGCTCCACGACCCGGGCTCCGGAGTGCACGGCGGAGGAGGCGTTGAGCGTGTCCGCGGGGATGCCGCTGCGCTCGGAGACGGTGCTCAGGATCCGCGCGACGTCGCTCTCATCGGCCGTGCCGTCGACGTCGACATAGGCCTCGAAGCGGTTGCAGGTCGCGAGCACGACGGCGCCCTTGGATCCTTCGGAGAGGGATCCGGCCAGGTCTTCCGGGGTGCGACTGAGTCGTTCGAGGAGGTCGAAGGGGGCGGTCTTGTGATTGGCCGTGACGCAGAGCAGCACCCTGGGAGTTTACGCTCCGCGCCCTTTGCGGATCCTGGACGCCGTCCCGCGGCGACACGTTCCTCGTGGTTCGGGACACGTTCTTCGTGGTTCGGGGAGGGTGGTTTGGGGCGTGGTTCGGGGCGTGCCTTCTCGTTTTGGGGCGTGCCACGGCAGGAGAACGTGGCCTGAGGCGCCCCAAAACGGGAAAGCGCGCCCCAAAATCGGCGGCCCGACGATCCCCATTCGCCGCAAAGCAGCGGTCGGGGAGAATGGATCCATGCCCCTCAACGACGCACCGCTGCTGCGCGCCCTCGCCGGAGACCGCCCCGACACCACGCCCGTGTGGTTCATGCGTCAGGCCGGCCGCTCGCTGCCGGAGTACCGCGACCTGCGGGTCGGCACCCGGATGCTCGACGCGTGCCTCACCCCCGACCTCGCGGCGGAGATCACCCTGCAGCCGGTGCGGCGCCACGGGGTCGACGCGGGCATCTTCTTCAGCGACATCGTGGTGCCCTTGCGCCTCGCCGGCGTCGAGGTCGAGATCGAGCCCGGCCGCGGACCGGTCTTCGCGTCGCCCGTGCGCACCGCGGCCGACGTCGACCGCATCACGGCGATCGACCCCGCGTCCCTCGACACGACGCAGATCGCCGAGGCCGTGCGTCTCGTCGTCGCCGAGCTGGGCGGCACCACCCCGCTGATCGGCTTCGCGGGGGCGCCGTTCACGCTCGCCGCGTACCTCGTGGAGGGCGGGCCGTCCAAGGAGCACCTGCGCGCCCGGGCGATGATGCACACGGATCCGGACTCCTGGAACCGGCTCGCGGGCTGGCTCGCGCGGATCTCGCGGACCTTCCTCGACGCGCAGCGCGCGGCCGGGGCGAGCGCCGTGCAGCTCTTCGATTCCTGGGCGGGCTCCCTCAGCCCCGCCGACTACCGGACGTTCGTCGCCCCGCACTCCGCCGCCGCGGTCGACGGGATCGACGCCCCGGTCATCCACTTCGGCGTCGGCACGGGGCCGTTCCTCGCCGACATGCGCCTGGACGGGCGCGCTGACGCGGTCGGCGTCGACTGGCGGCTGCCGCTCGACGAGGCCGTCGCCGTGCTCGGCGACGACGTGACCGTGCAGGGCAACATCGACCCCGCGCTGCTCACCGCGCCCTGGCCCGTGCTCGAGGCGCACGTCCGCGACGTGCTGCGCCGCGGCGCGGCCGCCCGCGCGCACATCCTGAACCTCGGCCACGGCGTGCCGCCCGAGACCGACCCCGCCGTGCTCACCCGCATCGTCGAGCTCGTGCACGAGGTGCGCGCGGAGTCGGTCGCCTCCGGAGCCGCGCGATGAGCACGCCGGATCCGGGGCGCGCCCCCTACCCTGCACGCGCTGCGGGGCCCGCGGGCACGCCCGATGCGTCGCGTGTCGCGGACCCGGCGCACACCCCGGAGCTCGCCGCGAAGGCGGCGCACCTGCGCGTCGCCGTGATCGGCGGCGGTGTGGCGGGACTCGTCGCCGCGGAGTCGATCGCCGCGATCGGCGCGCACGCGACCGTGTTCGAGGCGCAGGAGCGCCCCGGCGGCGCGGTGCGGGCGGGCGAGGCCGACGGACTCGTGTTCGACGCCGGAGCCGAGAGCTTCGCCGTGCGCGGCGGGCACGTGCGGGCGCTGCTGTCCGATCTCGGCCTCGACGACCGGGTCGTCTCGCCGGAGCCGGGCGGAGCCTGGGTCGCCGGGATCCCCGGCGGCGCGGCCCCGCTGCCGAAGGGCGGCCTGCTCGGCATCCCCGCGAACCCCTTCGCCGAGGACGTGCGCCGCGTGATCGGCTGGAACGGCACCTGGTGCGCCTGGCTGGATCGCCTGCTCCCGCCGCTCACGATCGGCCACGACCACAGTCTTGGGCGTCTCGTGCGCAAGCGCATGGGGGCCCGAGTCCTCGACCGCCTCGTGGCCCCGGTCAGCACGGGGGTGTACTCCGCTCACCCCGACGACATCGACGTCGACGTCGCGGCGCCGACGCTGAACGCGGCCCTGACCCGCGCCGGATCCCTCTCGGGCGCGGTCGCGGAGATCACCGGAGGTTCCGGACGCGCTCCCGGCGCGGCGGTGCAGGGACTGGCCGGCGGCATGTCCGGTCTGGTCGACGCGCTCCTCGCACGCATCGAGATGCTCGGATCCGAGGTGCGCACCGGGGCGCCCGTCGAGGGACTCGCGCGCGATGACGACGGCTGGACGGTCCGGGTCGCGGATCCGGCGACAGGGGCAGCCGATCCCGCGGGGATCGCGGACGGCGGCGCCGACCCCTCGGAAGCCCTTCCGCGTTTCGACGCCGTGATCGTCGCCGCGGACGAGGCGACCGCGCGCCGGCTGCTCGCCCCGCACGTGCCGGAGCTCGCGGCGGTCGTGGCGGGATCCTCGCCGCGCATCGAGATCGTCACCCTCGTCCTGGACGCCCCGGAGCTCGACGCCGCCCCGCGCGGGTCCGGTGTGCTCACGGTGCCCGGGTCCCACACCGCGAAGGCGCTCACCCACAGCAGCGCGAAGTGGGCGTGGCTCCGCGCCGAGGCGGGATCCCGGCACGTCGTGCGGGTGTCGTTCGGTTCGGCGGGGGAGGATCCCGCGACCGGGACGCTCGACGACGAGGCGGCGGGCGGGCTCGCACTGGCCGAGGCCTCGGCGCTCCTCGGCGTCGCCCTGCGCCCCGCGCAACTGCGCGGCAGCCACCGGGCGCGGTTCGTGCAGGCGCAGCCCTCCGCGGTGCTCGGGGCGGCCGAGCGGCGCGCGGCCGCGGCCGCTGCCGTCGCGGCCGTTCCGGGCGTCGCCGCGACCGGGGCGTGGCTGAGCGGCACGGGGCTCGCGCAGGTCGTCCCGCACGCGAAGGCCGAGGCGGAGCGCGTCCGGCACGCGCTTCTCTGGGACTGACGACCCGGACATCGCCGTCGTTCCGCGGCCCTCCGACCGATAGATGCCGAAATCGGCATACAGGGTTACGCTGGAGGTCCGCAGAGACCGCAATCGTGAGGAGACCCCATGAAGGGGAAGATCGGACTCGTCGTCGGACTCGGCGTCGGATACGTGCTGGGCACCCGTGCAGGGCGCGAGCGCTACGAGCAGATCAAGAAGCAGTGGCTCAAGGTCTGGAACCTCGACCCGGTGCAGGCGCAGGTGCACAAGGTGCAGGACTTCGCGAAGACGCAGGCGGCCGCTGTGCCCCAGGCGCTGTGGACCGGTGCCGTGAAGATCGTCAAGGCCGCCACGTCCGACGGCACGCCGGGACAGCGCGTGGACTCCACGATCGCGAGCGGTAAGACGGTCGCAGCCGAGGTCAAGCAGGCCGCGGAGGAGACCGTCGCAGCCGCGGAGGCTTCCGTCGCCGCGACGGAGACCAAGACGAAGCCCCGCGCGGCGTCGGGTGCGAAGAGCGCGCCGAAGAAGCCGACCGCGGGCGCCTGACATGGCCGGCAATTTCCGGGATCGCGCCGACGACAGCCTGCTGACGCTGCTCGGCGACCTCCCCGACCTCGTCAGCAACCTCGTCAAGGCCGAGATCGATGCGGCCAAGACCTGGATCTCGCGGACCGCGAAGGACGCCGGCATCGGCAGCGTCTGGTTCCTGGTCGCGCTGTTCTTCCTGTTCTGGACCGTGCCGGTCGTGCTCGTGTTCGCGATCGCCGGGCTCTCCTCGTGGTTCCCGGTGTGGCTGTCCGCGATCATCACGTTCGGGATCCTGCTGCTCGCGGTGCTCGTGTTCGCGCTGCTCGGGATCCTGAAGTTCCGCAAGGTCCTGCGCCGCGAGAACCCCGCGCAGGCCGTGGCCACCGACATCCGCATCGTGAAGGAGGCCGGCGATGGCCGTTGACCCGGTGAACATCCCGCGCACGGCCGTGCCGAACGGGATCGTCGATCCCGTCGCTTCGGCCCGTGCCGAGCTGAAGGCGGCGCTGCTCGCGATCGAGGAGAAGGGCAACGTGCCCCGCCGCCTCGAGAAGGCGACCGTCGAGGGCAAGGTCAAGCTGCGCGCGTTCGCGCGCCGCAACCCGCTCGGCGCCGTGGCCGCGGCCGCCGGCGTCGCCGCGGTCGTCGGCGGCATCGTCTGGGCCGTCGCCCGCAGCATCTCCCGCTGACCGCATCGCGCGCCCACCCCGGCCCCGCCCCCTTTTCTGACCGCGAGACTCCAACTGGGCGACGAGACTGCGCTCCAAGAGCGCAGTCTCGTCGCCCAGTTGGAGTCTCGCGGTC
>JAITLM010000128.1 GCA_031277885.1 Microbacterium sp. | reverse complement strand
GACGGCGGGCGCGCCTGGCCCTCGTTCGCCGTCTGCTTCCTGGGTGTCGGGCCCGACGGCCATATCGCGTCGCTGTTCCCCGACCGCCCCGAGATCACCGTGACCGAGGCGGCGGTCCTGCCGGTGCGCGATTCCCCCAAGCCCCCGCCGGAGCGGATCACGCTGACCCGCCCCGTCATCAACGCCTCCAAGCGGGTCTGGCTCGTGCTCACCGGCGCCGAGAAGGCCTCGGCCCTCGGCCTCGCGCTGGCCGGAGCGAACTACGAGAACGTGCCGGCCGCGGGCGCCAAGGGCCGCAAGCGCACGGTGTTCTTCGTCGACGAGGCGGCAGCCTCCGAGGTCGCGCCCGACCTCATCGACGTCGACTACTGATCGGGATCGCCGTCTGAGCGGGGACCGGAGCCGGTCTCCGTTCAGACGCCTGCGGATCCGTTCCCGCGCTCGTCGGCGTCGCCGCCGGTGCGGGGCGGATCCTCTCGCCGGATCGGGGCGACGTTGGACGGCCAGTCCGGCACGTTCCCGGGCGGCACCCCGGGTGACGCGGACGACTCCGGAGGCGTCTCGGTCGAGGAAGGCCGGGGATCCGCATGAGCGGCCGAGGACTGCACGCCGCCGGAACTGCCTCGCGTGATCGGCAGCTCCTGGCTCTCGCTGACGACCTGGGGGTGGTAGCGGGCGAGCGTGACGACGCCCCAGCCCGCGATCGCGCCGGAGATGCCGAAGGCGACGAACACCCACACCGGAGCCGCCGCGCCCTCCTCGAGGACGAGGAGTCCGATCAGCACCGCGACCATCGGATCGACCACCGTGAGGCCGGCGATCACCAGGTCGGGCGGTCCCGACCCATAGGCGGTCTGCACGAAGTACGCGCCCGCGGCGCCCGCGGCGATCAGCGCGATGACGCACACGGCCGTCAGCCAGTCGAACTGTCCCGCCTGGATCCGGTTGATCACGGCCTTGGCGAGCGTGGCCACGAAGCCGTACAGGATGCCCGCGCCCGTGACGTAGAAGAGGGCGCGCATGCGGTGCCGCAGGATCAGCCAGCATGCGCCGAGCAGGATGATCACGACCAGCAGGATCGTGAGGATCGTGAACAGCTGGATCTCGCTGATCGCGCGCTCCACCGCGAACAGCGCCGCGAACAGCACGAAGATGAAGATGCCGCCGACGCACGCGAAGATCGACACGAGGGAGCGCTTGGTCGGCGTGATGCCGGTCACCCGGGCGTTCAGCAGCGTGGTGATGACGAGGGCGATCGCGCCCAGGGGCTGCACCACGATGAGCGGGGCCTTCGTGAGCGCCGCGAGCTGGCAGACGATGGCCAGGGCCAGCATGAGCGTGCCGACGATCCACGAAGGACGCGTGAGCAGGCCGCGCACCTGCACCCAGCTGAGGCCCGTGGCCGCGTCGGAACCGCTGAGCCGCTCCACCTTCTCCACGCCGCGGTGCTGATACTGCGCGCCGAGCGACATGAACACCGCGCCCGCGAGGGCGAGCGGAATGCCCAGGAGCAGGCCGGGGTTCTGGAAGACCCCGGCGAGATGCTCGCCGACGTCGGCCGCCCCTATGGTCCGCGTCACGTTCTCCAGCACCCTTCGAGCCTACCTGCCGTCTTGCGCCGACTAGGGTTGACGCGTGGCTGTGCTTCCGATTCGCATCATGGGCGACCCCGTCCTGCATTCCCCCGCCGACCCGGTCGGCGAGATCACCGAGGAGATCCGCACCCTCGTGGCGGACATGCACGAGACCATGGACGTCGCTCCCGGCGTCGGGCTCGCAGCCCCGCAGGTGGGCGTCGGCCTGCGGATCTACGTCTACTCGTATGTCGATGACGACGAGAACCCCTGGCGCGGAGAGATCATCAACCCCGTGCTGTGGATGGCGCCCCTCGAGCCCGGTTCCCCGGATCCCGACCTCGAGTCGGAGGGCTGCCTCTCCTTCCCCGGTGAGCGGTTCCCGCTGCGGCGCTCCGAGCGCGTTCTCGTGACCGGCATCGACCTGAACGGCGAGGACGTGCGCATCGAGGTCGACGGCTGGCGCGCCCGCATCATGCAGCACGAGTTCGATCACCTCGACGGCATCCTCTATGTCGATCGCCTCGGCGACGGCGACTGGAAGACCGTGCAGAAGATCGCCCGCAAGCGCGGCTGGGGCCGCCCCGGCGCTAGCTGGATGCCGGGCGTGGACGATCTCGAGGGCTGATCCCGAAACTTCGACTCGGAACAGAAATCCCCCTGAACAGACCGACTTTCTTGCAGGTTTGAGATTTCCTCGTCTGCACCGGTACGTTCGTAGCGGTCCCGCTTTCTGCGTGGATTCATAGCTTCTAGAGGGGGAATTCCCATGAACGACCGCGCACTTCTCCGCGGCGTCGCCGTCGCCGGCGCCGCGCTGGTCCTGGCCGCCGGACTCAGCGGCTGCAGCGTGCTCAACAGTGTGCTCGGCAGCGGAGGCGGCGATGCGCCTCGCGACGACAAGTCCCAGGTCACGGCGAGCTCGAACATCGGCATCTTCAACCTCAAGCTCGGGGACTGCAAGATGAGCGACAGCGGCACGACGGTCAGCGAGACCGACGTGGTGCCCTGCGACAAGCCGCACGACGAAGAGGTGTTCTACGAGTTCAAGCTCGCCGGCGCCGAGTACGACTCCGCCGCGATCGACGCCGAGGTGGAGAAGTGCGCCGGCGAGGCGTTCACGACCTTCATCGGCATCGCCTACGACGACTCCTCGCTCGACGTCTCCTACATGACGCCGACGAAGGACACCTGGGACTCGATGAACGACCGCCTCGTGCAGTGCATCGTGAGCGACCCCGCAGGCCAGACCACCGGCTCCCTCAAGGGCGCA
The DNA here is from genome assembly GCA_031277885.1 of Microbacterium sp. Classification (GTDB taxonomy): domain Bacteria; phylum Actinomycetota; class Actinomycetes; order Actinomycetales; family Microbacteriaceae; genus Microbacterium. The sequence goes on along the minus strand of JAITLM010000128.1, from coordinate 2,220 downwards.
GCACGCTGATCTGCACGGATCCCGCGTCCTTCGGAGGGGCTCGCCACGGCGGGCCCCTCCGTCGTCCGTCCGCGGGCGCAGAGGGCGACGCGCCCGGGCTCCGCCCCGTGTCGGAGTCGGCGCGCATCCTTTGCTATAGTTGACGAGTTGCCCGCGCAGCGGGAAGCATTCCTCGGTAGCTCAATTGGCAGAGCAGCCGGCTGTTAACCGGCAGGTTCTTGGTTCGAGTCCAAGCCGGGGAGCAATCCCCCGAAGCCCCGTCCTCGTGACGGGGCTTCGTCGTTGGCGGGGCCGTCCTGAGATCCCCTGTCACTTCTCGGCACCGCCTCCGGAGGACGGGCGCCCATCCGCATTCGGCTCATCCCCCGCGGAGGGAACGACGTGGGCGTGGATCTGTGCCGTCATGTCGCGGATCTGCTGAGACAGATCACGGATGGTGCGGGTGAGCTCGGTGTTCTCGACGAGCAGCTTCTCCTGGTCGGAGTAGTCGCGATCCGCCTTGGCCTGCTGGAACGACGCCTGGCGGTTCTGACCGATCATGACGAACGTCGACAAGAAGATCGCCTCGAGCGAGACGACCAGCGTCAAGGTCGGCCACGGGTTCTTCTCCATCCAGAGCATCCACACGGCGAAGAGCACGATATGGATGTAGACGAAGGCCATGGACCCGGCGAAGGTGGTGATCCAGTCCGCGATCCGGAGCTGGACACTCGCCGCCCGATGCTCCGCCTGTGCAAGAACCGCGGGATGCAGACGCGTGCGGTCGACGTTCTTCAGGAGCCGCGAGGGCCTGAGATACGGGCGATGGTCCTTCTCCGTCGAAGGTGCCGCCGTTGTCGTGGTCATGTCATCCTCCGCCCGGCAGGAACGTCCTGCCACGGGGGCGAGAGTACTCCCCCGGCGTTTGCGCCTCTCGTCAGAACCCAGGCGTATGCGGCCACGACGCGGATATGCGACACCACCACGGCCAACTCGCGACGTGCTGCCGGAGTCCACGTCATGGAGTCGGCTCCACGTGATCTCTTCATTGCATGGTCAACCACGCGGTCGAGATCCAGATGCTCGACCTGCATCTTCCCATCAGCCGTGCAACGCCAGGAGGGTCTGGCGGGTGCGGCCGGTTTTCCCACCGGCCGCACCAACGTCCACCGGTGTCGGACGTCACAACGGCGCTGGACGGAAGACTGGTGCGCGTGAACGTGTGCACCCTGGGTCGTGCGGCATGTGATCCGCTGCCGCGGAGCGCTCGTCTGATGTCTCGGACCGCCTTTCAGCCCGTGGCCCGGACATGGCTTCGCGTCCCGTCCCGGCAGCGGGCGATTCACGGACTCTCCTTGACCCGCGGCGTTCGTGACCACGCGACACCCAGCACGGTCATCGCCGTCGAAGCGACAACAACGATGACGAGCAGGACGAGCAACCATGGCTGCTGCGCTGCCAGCTGCGGGATCCGGCGAGTCGGAACAGCCAGCACCCCGACGAATGCGCCCACCAGCCCGAGATACGAGCCGATCATGAAGGCCCGGTGCGAGCGGATCCGGCCCCGGCGTGCCTGAACGATGCCGACGGCGATCGTGCCGGCGGTGAAGAGCGACAGGCCGTGCAGAAGACCGAAGGTCCCCGAGATCGTCAATATTCCGAACGAGGTGACCAGCGCCACCGCCATCGCGCTCACCCAGAGCCAACCAAGCACCCGATGCGGGCGGTCGCCCTTGCGCCGAAAGAGCTGAACGCCCCCGAACAGCAGGGCGTAGCCCGCGCAGACGGCGTGGACGGCGATCAGGACTGACCAGGTCGGCGTCATGCGCGTCCCCTCAGCTCGATCGGGGCGCTGCCGTAACGAGCGATCAGGAGGAGGACGAGCGCTCCCCCGGACAGCAGGCCGTCGACAATGCCCGCCGGCAGCATGAACAGCATGAGGACAAGGGTCACGACGCCGTTGATGATCGAGAGCGCGAAGCCCCACATGCGGTTCTTCCAGAGCCCGATCGCTCCGATGGTGCGCAGAGCGCCGAAGACACCGCTCATCACCATCATGAGGAAGAGGTTCTCGTTGAAGAACGGGACGATGAACGAGAAATGCGTGCTCACCTCGGGTTGCGGACGCCGGCTGCCACGAGCACGACGAACCCGAGAAACGTCCCGAACTCCATCAACCCGCCCTGAACGAGCAGAAGCCAGGCGGCGAGATGGATCTTCCCGCCGAGACGCGGTGCGGAT
>JAITLM010000126.1 GCA_031277885.1 Microbacterium sp. | reverse complement strand
CAGGAGGCCGTCGAGCTCGATGGAGCGCTCCCCGGCCGGAACCCACACGAAGTTGGCCTCGGAGCGGACGGCGGGCCAGCCCGCGTCGACGAGCACGTCGTGCAGGCGGTCGCGCTCGGCGGTGACCTCGGCGATGCGCACGGCGAGTTCGTCCTGGGCATCGAGGGACGCGACAGCGGCCGCCTGAGCCAGGTCCGTGACGCCGAAGGGAACGGCGACCTTGCGCTGGGCGGTCGCGATCTCGGCGGGCGCGATCGCGTAACCGATCCGCAGGCCCGCGAGCCCGTAGGCCTTGGAGAACGTGTGCAGCACGGCCACGTGCGGGTAGCGGCGGAACAGCTCGAGGCCCGCGCCGCGCTCCGGATCGGTCGCGCCGGGCGCGTCCGCGAAGTAGCGGGAGCCGTCGAAGTGCACGTAGGCCTCGTCGATCACGACGAGCACGTCGCGCGGCACCGCCGCCACGAACCGCTCGAGCTCCTCGGGACCCACGACCGTGCCGGTGGGGTTGTTCGGGTTGCACACGAAGATGAGGCGCGTGCGCTCCGTGATGGCCGCGAGCATCGCGTCGAGGTCGTGCCGGTGCTCGGCGTCGAGCGGCACCATGACCGGGGTCGCGCCCGCGATGCGCACGAGCGACGGGTAGGCCTCGAAGGAGCGCCAGGCGAACATGACCTCGTCGCCCTCGCCCGCCGTCGCGTGGATGAGCTGGGAGGCGAGTTCGACGGATCCGGCGCCGACGGTGACGAGCGCGGGGTCGACGCCGTAGCGCTCGGCGAGGCGGCCGATGATCTCGGGCGCCGCCATCTGCGGGTAGCGGTGAATGGATCCGAGCCGGTCGGCGATCGCCGTGACGACGGACGGCAGCGGCGGGTGCGGGGACTCGTTCGAGGAGAGCTTCGAGGCGCCGGCCGGAGCGGAGCGCCCCTGCGTGTAGGCCGGAACGGCGTCCAGGCGCGCGTTGGTCGGCGGGGTGGCCGGGGGCGTGGTGACAGGGAGGGTCATCGTCGAGGCGTCCTTGCTGCGTTCGTTCTGGCCGGGGAGGCGCGTCGGGCGGCAGGGCCGGAGCGGCGACGTCGCCGGGGATCCGGCCACTGTATCCGCGGCCGGGATCGCTGGACAAACGGATCAGCGAGGCCTGCGCATGTCGCACAGCCTGCCGCCCTGTCGCGCGATCTGCCTGGTCAGAATGTACAGCAGTCGCCGATCCTGCCGTCAGCGCGCGACAGCGACCAGCGCGGGATCCGCGACCGGCAGCAGGCAGACGAAGCCCCGGCAGTCGTGCACCACCCCGTCGATGCCGTCCCGCGCCCCGAAGAGCGCGAAGCCCGCATCGGCGAAGGCGCGCACCTGCTGCGGGTTCAGCACCGCGGTGAGGTCGGCGTCGGCGGCGCGCGCCGCGGTCGCGAGCGGTCCGCGCGGTTCCGAGGTCACGGCGACGATCTGCCGCGGCGGGCGGGCGAGCCCCGCCGCGGCACGCAGCAGCGCGCCGGATCCGAACGGGTGGCGCAACGCCTGGCCCGCGCAGGCTGCGACGAGGGAGGCGGCGCGCTCGCGATGCCCCTCCCCCGCCCCGAGCCGCCACGCGGTGAGTTCGGCGGCCGCCCGCGCGGACGCCCCGGAGGGAAGGTCGCCGTCGCCGCCGTCTGCGGCCGTGGGGATCGCGAAGGCGGCGAGCACCGGATCGGCGTCCGCCTCCGCAGCGAGCACCTCGAGCGCACGGTTCGCCCAGCGCGCATCGCCCGTGGCCAGCGCGACGGCGAACAGGCCGTCCGCGAGGAGTCCGAGGTCGGCGTCCGTCGCGACGGCGGCGGAGGGCTCGCCGTCCAGGGACGTGCGCACGAGACGCCCCGCCGCATCGCGGTTCACGCGCAGCACGGTCTCCGCGGCGCGCGCGGCCGCGTCGATCCAGGCCTGCTCGCCGAGGACGGAGCCGGCGCGGGCCAGCGCGCCGATCGCGAGCCCGTTCCAGCCGGTGATGACCTTGCCGTCGACCGCGGGCGGCTGCAGGCCCTCCCGTGCCGCCACCGGGCGACGGTAGTAGCCGCCCTCGCTGCGCTGCCCGTCGATCACCGACTCGGAGTCCTGCGCCGCGCCGAACCCGCCGTCGGGGCGCTGCAGCACGGTGATCAGGAAGTGCGCGATGCCGCGCGCCACGTCGGGGCGCTCCGCATCGATCGCCACCTCGAGCAGCTGGGCGTTGTCGATGAGCATGCGCTCGTAGTGCGGCACGGCCCAGTCCTGCTGCGTGGCGTAGCGGAAGAAGCCGCCGTCCTCATCCCGCAGCTCCGACGCGGCCATCGCGTCGAGAGCACGCTGCACGACGTCGGTGCGCCCTTCCGCCTGCAGGAATCGCAGGGTCGTGGCGACGGGGAACTTCGGCGCCGTGCCGAAACCGCCGTATCGCCGATCCTCGCGGCCGGCGATCTCGTCCGCCGCGGCAGTGAGCGCGGCCTCGTCCGGCAGCGGCGAGGGCTCCGCGGCCCCCGAGGACTCCAGGGCGTCGGCCACCGCGCCGGCCAGATCCTCGACCTCGGTGCGCCGGTCGGTCCACGCCTCGCGGACGGCCGCGAGCACGGTGCCGAACGCCGGCATCTGCCCTCGTGCCACGGGCGGGAAGTACGTGCCGGCGTGGAAGGCGCGACCCGACGGCGTGGCGAAGACGGTCAGCGGCCAGCCCAGATCGGGTGTGAACGCCGAGGCCGCCGCCATGTAGGCGGCGTCGACCTCGGGATGCTCCTCGCGGTCGACCTTGATCGACACGAAACCGCGATTCAGCGCCTCGGCCGTGGCCGGATCCTGGAACGACTCGCGCGCCATGACATGGCACCAGTGACAGGTCGAGTACCCGATCGAGATCAGCACGGGAACGTCGCGACGGCGAGCCTCGGCGAACGCCTCCTCGCCCCAGGGATACCAGTCCACCGGGTTGTCGGCGTGCGCGCGCAGGTAGGGGCTGCCGGTGCCGGCGAGGCGGTTGCTCATGACTTCACGCTACGCCGGGGCGGGGTCCGCCTTGGTCAGGGTCAGTTGACCTCGTCGGGGTGCGAGGCGACGCGACCGGATCCGTCGCCCGGGTCGAGCGCCGAGATCGCCGCGAACTCGACGTCGCTCAGCGCGAAGTCGAACACGTCGAGGTTCTCCCTCAGGCGCTCGGCGCGCACCGACTTCGGGAAGACGATGTTGCCCTTCTGCAGGTGCCAGCGCAGCACGACCTGCGCCGGGGTCTTGCCGTGCGCCGCCGCGGCGTCCGCGACCGCGGGGATCCCGAACAGGTCGTACTTGCCCTGGCCGAGCGGACCCCAGGCCTCGATCTTCACGTCGTGGTCGCGCGCCCAGGAGCCGACATCGCGCTGCTGGTACGCGGGGTGCAGCTCGATCTGGTCGACCGCGGGCGTCACGCCGGTCTCGGCGACGATGCGCTCCAGGTGGGGCACGAGGAAGTTGGAGACGCCGGCGGAGCGGGCGAGGCCCCGGTCGCGGATCTCGACGACCTTCTCCCAGGCGTGCACGTAGTTGTCCTTGGCGGGGGTCGGCCAGTGCACAAGGTACAGGTCGACGTGGTCGAGGCCGAGCTTCTCCAGGCTCTCCGCGATGGCGGTGTCCGGCGCATCGCCGTCGTGACGGTCGTTCCACAGCTTGGTGGTCACGAACAGCTCGTCACGGGGGATGCCGCTCTTCTCGATGGCCGCACCGACGCCCGACTCGTTGCCGTAGATGGCCGCCGTGTCGATGTGGCGGTAGCCGATCTCGAGGGCCTCGCTGACCGCGCGCTCGGTGTCGGCGGGATCGACCTTGAAGACTCCGTATCCGAGCTGAGGGATCGTGTGGCCGTCGTTGAGCAGGATTCCGGGGATCGTCATGACTCCAGCCTAGGATCCCGCGCGCGGCCGCGGGCCGGCGCCTTCGTGATCGTCCGCGCAGGACAAGCGCTCAGCGCCGCGGCGCAAGCGCCTCATACGCGCGGGCGGCGAGCGCGGCCGGGGATCCCGCCCCGCGCACCCCGGACGTCGAGCGCGACCACTCCTCCAGCCCGATCCGGATCGCCTCGGTCGCCGCGGCTGCGAGCACGCGGGCGGCGAGTCGGTCGCGCTCGCCGCGCTCGGTGATCAGCGCGACGAGGCGCTCCTCGGACTCGTGGTTCACGCGGTGCCAGACGGCCCTGAGCTCGCGGTCCTCGGCGAGCGCGCGCAGCAGGGGGCGCATGCGGGCCAGTTCCTCGGCGTCCTCCGGCGTCTCCGGGGTGAGCTGCGCGGCGAGCACCACGGGGATCGCGACCTCGGGCTCGTCCTCGGCCTCCTGGAGTGCGGCCTGCCAGCGTGCGGCGCCGATCTCGAGCACCGGCGCGACCGCATCCTCCTTGGTCGGGAAGTAGCGGTAGAAGGTGCGCAGCGAGACGCCGGAGGCTTCCGCGATCTCCGCCGCGGTCACCTGGGCGACACCGCGCTCGGAGAACAGGCGCGCCGCCTCCGTCGCGATCTCGCCGGCCGTCGCCGCCTTGCGTCGCGACATGAGTCCGGTGCGGGTCTGCATGCTCCGAGGGTACGGGAATATCTTCCGTTTCATGGTGTTATGTGTCAATATGACACGTTGTGCTACTCAGGCACGACAGGACTTCCAAGGAAGAAGGATTCGACATGAACCGCTATGAAGGTCGCCGCGCTCTGGTCACCGGCGGCGGATCCGGCATCGGTCAGGCCACCGTGCTGCGCATGCTCGCCGAAGGCGGGCACGTCGTGGCGGCCGACGTGAGTGCCGCCGGTCTCGCGGACACCGTCGCGAAGGCGGGAGACGCCGCCGATCGCCTCACCGCGATCGAGGTCAACATCGGCGACGAGACCTCCGTGACCGCGGGCGTCGCCGCGGCGGTCGAGGCTCTCGGCGGCCTGGACGTGCTCGTGAACGCCGCGGGCATCCTGCGCTCCTCGCACACCGCCGAGACCACGCTCGACCAGTTCCAGCAGGTCATCCAGGTGAACCTCGTCGGCACCTTCCTGATGATCCGCGAGGCGATCCCCGCGCTGCTCGAGGGTCGCGACGCCGCCGTGGTGAACTTCAGCTCCACCTCCGCGATGTTCGCGCACCCGTACATGGCCGCCTATGCCGCGAGCAAGGGCGGCGTGCAGTCGATGACCCACGCGCTGGCCGCGGAGTACGCGAAGCAGGGCATCCGGTTCACCGCCGTGCAGCCGGGGTCGATCTCCTCGGGGATGACCGACGGATCCGGCCAGAGCGGGCAGAGCCGCGGCCCCGGCCTTCCTGAGGACGCCGACATGAGTCTGTTCATGAAGCTCGCTCCGGCCATCGGCCAGGGCTTCGCGGGCCCCGAGTCCGTGGCCGGCGTGGTCGCCATGCTCGCGAGCGCCGACGGCGCCTTCATCACCGGCACCGAGGTGCGCATCGACGGCGGCACCCACTTCTGAGCCGCAGGCTCCCCTCCGGGGGACCGCGCGAGGCGGTCGGCAGCTCTCAGACGAGGGTGCCGACCGCCTCGTCGATGAGGGCCCAGAACCGGTCGACGTCGAGATCCATCGCGATCGTGGCGTTGGGCGCGGCGCCGAGCACGCCGAGGAGATCCACGCTCGTGGCGCCGCGGGTGAAGACGCCCTCGGTCTCGACGTCGAGCCGGGCGCGCACGGTCGTCGCCACGGACGGGTCGATGAGCATCGCGACCGTGATCGGGTCGTGCAGCGGGCCGTCCGGCATGTGCTCGGCGATCTCGTAGGTGGCGCAGAAGAACTCAAGCAGCTCGGCGCCGAACGCTGCGGTGCGGGTGCCGATGCGACGGATCCGCTCCCGCACCTCTCGCGTGATGAGCGCCTGGTGGGAGATGTTCAGCCCGACCATCGTGAAGTCCACGCCGCTCCCCAGCACGAGGGCGATCGCCTCGGGATCGGTCCAGGCGTTGAACTCGGCGTAGGCGGTCGCATTGCCGCGACCGGTCGATCCGCCCATCCAGACGATGCGGGCGATGCGCGGCAGCAGATCCGCGTGGTCGCGCACGAGCAGACCGACATTGGTGAGAGGCCCGGTGGCGACGATCGTGACCGGCTCCTCGGACTCCTCGAGCACGGCGCGCATGAGCGTCAGCGCATCGCGCGGATCCTCCGGGACGGTCGGCTCCGGCAGCGCAGGACCGCCGAGCGCGTTCGCGCCGTGGATCTGCTCCGCGGGGTGCAGGCGTCCGTGGATCGGCCCCGCGGCCCCCGCCGAGATCGGCACGCCCTCGATGCCCGCGACCGTGCACGCGATGCGGGCGTTGCGCGTGGTGAACTCGAGCAGTCCGTTTCCGCCCACGGTGGTGAGGGCCCGCAGATCGATCGCGGGGTTCGCGGCGGCGAGCCAGATCGCGAAGACGTCGTCGTGGCCGGGATCGCAGTCGAGGATGACGGGTGTGCTCATGATGCCCCAGTATCGCGGCTCATCGAGACGAGACGAAGACCCGATACGGGCGCCGCTCCCGCGATAGGCTGGAGGGCTATGTCTGCGCCCGTGATCTCCTATCCGCCGGAACTCCCGGTCAGTGCCGCGCGCGACGAGATCGCCGCGGCGATCCGCGACCATCAGGTCGTCGTCGTCGCGGGCGCGACCGGATCCGGGAAGACCACCCAGCTTCCGAAGATCCTGCTCGAGCTCGGCCGGGAGCGCATCGCGCACACCCAGCCGCGCCGGCTCGCGGCCCGCACGATCGCCGAGCGCGTGGCCGAGGAGCTGCGGGTGCCCCTCGGCGGACTCGTCGGCTACAAGGTGCGCTTCACGGATCAGGTCTCCGAGGAGACCAGGATCGCGCTCATGACCGATGGCATCCTGCTCAACGAGATCCACCGCGACCGGCTGCTGCGCCGCTACGACGCCATCATCATCGACGAGGCGCACGAGCGCCCCCTCAACGTCGACTTCCTCCTCGGCTACCTGCACCGGATCCTCCCCGAGCGCCCCGACCTCAAGGTCGTCATCACCTCGGCGACCATCGATCCGCACAGCTTCGCGAAGCACTTCGCGGATGCCGATGGCGAGCCCGCGCCCGTGATCGAGGTCTCGGGACGGACCTATCCGGTCGAGATCCGGTACCGGCCCCTCGTCGAGGAGGAGGCAGAGGCCACGGCGGCGAAGCCCGCCCGGGGTGCGAAGGCCGAGCCCGAGGACGAGGTCACGGCGATCGTGACCGCGCTGCGCGAGCTCGACCGCGAGGAGCGCGGCGACGTGCTGGTGTTCTTGCCGGGCGAGGCCGAGATCCGGGACGCCGCCGACGCGATCCGGGGCGCCTACCGCTCCCAGACGGCGCCGGTCGAGGTGCTGCCGCTGTACGGGCGTCTCTCCGCCGCCGAGCAGCACCGGGTGTTCGAGCCGTCGACCGTGGCCGGGCTGCGGCGTCGGGTGATCCTCGCGACGAACGTCGCCGAGACGAGCCTCACCGTCCCCGGCATCAAGTACGTGATCGACACGGGCACGGCCCGCATCTCGCGCTACAGCAACCGCTCCAAGGTGCAGCAGCTGCCGATCGAGGCGGTGTCGCAGGCGTCCGCGAACCAGCGCTCCGGCCGCGCCGGCCGCACGAGCGCCGGCATCGCGATCCGCCTCTACGGCGAGGACGACTTCGAGAAGCGGCCCGAGTTCACCGAGCCCGAGATCCTGCGCACCTCGCTCGCGTCGGTCGTGCTGCAGATGCTGAGCCTGGGCTTCGGCGACATCGCCGAGTTCCCGTTCCTCACTCCCCCGGAGTCCCGCGACGTGAAGTCGGCGATCGACCTGCTGGTCGAGCTCGGCGCCGTGCAGCCGGGCCGCCCTTCCGCGGGGACCGGCTCCGAGGCCCCGCGCCTCACCCGGATCGGGCGCGACATCGCGCGGATGCCGATCGACCCGCGCTTCGCCCGCATGCTCGTCGAGGCGAGCCGCCCTTCGACGGGCTCGGGGACCGCGGCGGGCTCTGCCGCCGGCGTCATCGGACCGGTTCTCGCGATCGTGGCGGGGCTGTCGATCCAGGACGTGCGCGAGCGCCCGTCGGCCGATGCGCCGCAGGGCGTACGCGACGAGGCGGAGCGGATGCACGCGCGGTTCGCGGATCCGACGAGCGACTTCCTCTCGATCCTGAACCTGTGGAACCACCTGCGCGAGAAGCAGAAGGAGCTCGGGTCCAGCGCGTTCCGCCGGCTCTGCCGCTCGGAGCACCTGAACTACGTGCGGGTGCGCGAGTGGTTCGACGTGCACCGGCAGCTGCGCACGCTCGTGAAGACCGGTCGCGACGCTTCGACGGAGGCCGCGGATCCGGATGCGGTGCACCGGGCTCTCCTCGCGGGGCTGCTCAGCCAGATCGGGATCCTCGACGAGCGCAACCTCACGAAGGGCCCGCCGACGAAGGGCGGGCAGAAGGACCAGAAGCGCCGCATCGCGGAGTACCGCGGGGCCCGCGGGATCCGGTTCTCGCTCTTCCCCGGCTCCGCGCTGCGCCCTTCGAGAGCCTCAGGGACCGGGGCGCCGCGCGCCGTCATGGCGGCGGAGATCGTGGAGACCTCGCGCACGTTCGCACGCACGGCCGCGGCGATCGACCCGGCCTGGGCGGAGGCGCTCGCGGGAGACCTCGCCAAGCGGCAGATCTCCGAACCGCAGTGGTCCAAGGAGTCAGGGGCAGCCGTCGCCTTCGAGAAGGTCACGCTGTTCGGCGTCGAGATCGTGGCGCGCCGACGCGTGCAGTTCGCCCGCATCGACCGCCCCGCCGCGCGCGAGCTCTTCCTGCGGCATGCGCTCGTCGAGGGCGAGTGGGATCCGGGCCGGATCGACAAGCGCGTCTCCGCGTTCTGGCGCAGCAACGCCGAGCTGCGCCGCCGTCTGGAGAAGCTCGAGGAGCGCGAGCGCCGCCGCGACATCCTCGTCGGCGACGAGGCCGTGTTCCGGTTCTACGATCAGCGCATCCCGAAAGACGTCTTCGACGTGCGCTCCTTCGAGGCGTGGTGGCGCGACGCTCTCGCGACGACGCCGAAGCTGCTGGTGATGCGCGAAGCGGATCTGATCGACGATGACGAGCGCGCGGATCAGCAGGACTTCCCCACGCGCTGGACGCAGGCGGATCAGGTGCTCGGCCTCGCGTACCGCTTCGAGCCGGGAGCCTCGGACGACGGCGTGAGCGTCGTGATCCCGCTCGCCCTGCTGCAGCAGGTGCAGGACGCCGGGTTCGACTGGCAGGTGCCGGGTCTTCGCGCCGAACTGGTGACCGCGCTGCTGCGCGCGCTGCCGAAGGCGATCCGCCGGCATGTGGTGCCCGCCGCGGACTGGGCAGAGAAGTTCGGCGCGGAGCTCTCCGCCGAGGGGCCGGAGGCGCATCAGGGCCTGCCAGGACGGAGCCTGCGCGAGGCGCTCGCGCGCCTCATCCAGCCCCTTGCGAACCAGCCCATGTCCGCCGCCGACTTCGACCTGGAGCGCGTGTCCCCCCACCTGCGGATGAACTTCCGCGCGGTCGACGAGCGCGGGCGCGTGGTCGGATCCGGCAGGGATCTCGTGCTGCTGCAGCGCGAGCTCGCGGATCGCTCGCGTGCGAGCGTCGCCCGCTCGATCGAGCGCGGCCCGGAACCCGCCCGTCCCGCGCGAGGGCGCGGGGCCGCGGCGGTGGCCGCGGCCTCCCCCGCCCCTGCCCTCGCTCAGCGCGACGGCATCACGACCTGGGACCTCGGCGAGCTGCCGGAGGTGCTGGACACCCGGGTGGCCGGCGGCGTGGTGCGCGGCTACCCCGCGCTCGTGGACCAGGGCAAGTCCGTCGCACTCCGGGTCGAGGCGACGGCCGAGGCGGCCCTCGCGGCGACCCGCGACGGCGTGCTGCGGCTGGTGCTGCTCGGGATCCCCTCCCCCGCGTCGTACGTGCAGCAGCATCTGACGAGCCCGGAGAAGCTCGCGCTCGCCGCCTCGCCCTATCCGAACGTCGCGGCCCTCATCGAGGATGCGCGCGCGGCCGTGGCGCGGGCGGCGATCGACCGTCTGACCGGCCCTTCGACGAGTTCGACGGCCCTGGGGATCGTGCGCACCGAGGCGGAGTTCGCCCGCGTGCGCGACGGCGTCTCCGCGATCGTCGTGGACGAGCTGTTCGCGCTCGTGTCGCTCGTCGCGAAGATCCTCACGAAGGCGCGCGAGGTCGAGCGCGGGATGAAGGGCCAGAACTCGCTCGCGCTGCTCGCACCCCTGGGCGACATCCGCGGCCAGCTCGCCGGACTGCTGCCGAACGGCTTCATCTCGGGTGCCGGCGCCGAGCGTCTGGCCCAGTTCCCGCGCTACCTCGACGGCATCCTGGATCGTCTGCGCACCCTCGCCGACGCCCCGGGCAAGGACCGCACCCGGCAGAGCGAGTATGAGCGCATGGCCCAGGCCTACGCCGATGCTGGGGGCACGATCCCGCTGCCCGCCGGATCCGACGCCCGGCTCGTCGAGGTGCGCTGGCTGCTCGAGGAGTACCGCGTGAGCCTGTTCGCCCAGCGCCTCGGCACCGCACAGCCCGTCTCCCCCCAGCGCATCCTGAAGGCCCTCGCCGAGAAGTAGTCCCGGTTCGTCCCTTCCTGGCGGGGTGGCCCGCTCGCGCGGTGTCCGGTCCGGCCGTGCCGCGTCCCGGTCCTGGCAGTACCGTGTCCCAGTCCGGCCGTACCGTGTCCCGGTTCTGGCAATACCGTGTCCCACTTTCGGCTGCACCATGTCCCATTTCTGGCCCCGAAAACCCCGGATCCAGGGCCAGAAGTGGGACACGGCGTCGCCGCCTGCCAGAGCGCCGAGCCAGAAGTGGGACACGGCTCTCCAAGCCCTGCCGTGTCCCACTTCGGGCTGCCCCTTGTCCCACATCCGGCCCGGAAACCCCGGGATTCAGAGCCAGAAGTGGGACACAGCCTCTCCGCACCGCGGGATCCCGAGCCAGAAGTGCGACACGGCCC
>JAITLM010000015.1 GCA_031277885.1 Microbacterium sp. | reverse complement strand
CGGCAGGGTCGTATGCACGGTGACCTCGACGGTCGGCGCGCCCAGCGCTCTCGTCTCCCGCACCCTCACGTCCCGCGCGTAGTCGGCTCCGATGGCGCGACCGATCACGAGCTCGGTGCGCCGCACGCCCTCACCGGCCTCGGTGTCGGCGAGGGCCGCGACGTGTGCGCCCTCGACCGCGGCGTCGTGCACGACGTTGCGGACGTAGACCGCCAGGGCGAACTGCAGCACTCCGAGAGTCAGCACGGTCAACAGCGCCCCGACGAGGACGAACTCGACCGGGCTCGAACCCCGCTCGTCGTTCCCGCAGCCCAGCACCGCCACGCGAGCCATGACGTCTCAAAGTCCGCTCACGCGCGCGATCGCCTGCTCGAACAGGTTCGTGAGCGCCGGCCCCGCGACGGCCCAGATCAGCACGACGAGCCCGGCGGTCATCAACGTGATCAGGACCCAGCCGGGCACGTCTCCGACCTCGTCGTCGAGGAGGGCGCGCAGGTGCCTCCTGGTTTTGTTCATGCGGATCATGTCGTCGAGTATGTCGAGATCCGACGCGACGCCGCAGAAGTTATCCACAGCGTCGACCGCGCGTCCATGGGCACCCGGCAACGGTGCCCTACCTACCGATGTAGCCGTCCTCAAGCAGCGACAGGGCACCAGGTAAGGCATACACGCTGCTGACATTTGGATTGATGATCCGGAGATCGGGGCGCAGGGCTTCCTCCTCCAGCCCCCAGACTCGCGTCCCCCTTCGCCGTACCCATGCCATGACGCGGTTCACCCACCGCTCGAATTCGGGAGAGACGACGCTCATCGCGTCGGCCTGCGATCCGATCTCCCCGGGGAAGAGGTCGTTTCCCACCGCTTTCGCGGGCTTCCAGTAGAGAACCGGAGACACGTTGGAATCGATCAGTCCTATCGATGGATCGGTCCGGCGCGCGAAGTTCATCATGTTGAAGAGTCCCGCACGCGTGCGGGGAACCAACGCGGGATCGGATCGATTGCGGATCAACACTGGCCCGCCCAGACTCGGTGAAATGATCGCGACGGGATCCAGCGCAGATGCCGTCTCGCGATCCAGAATGCCCTCCGGTCCCGAGACGTAGGAGAACCAGCGGCGCAGATGGGCTTCGGTGCCGACACCCAGATAGTCCAGAAGCGCATCTGTGTCTGATGCGTCCGCGTAGTACGAGACAGCCGCGACCATGCTTCATTTTCGCACGTACCTATGGTTCGCTGAAGGTTAGACCGCCACCGGTCAAGCAGTTCTCGCACCGACGAAGCACCGTCATAGGTGAATTTGAATGAGAGCCCAGCCCGGTACGTCTCCAGAATCGTCCTCGACGAGGTCGCGAACGCTGTCCGCGATCCGGTGCCACACATCCCGCCGCGAGCGTAGACGGAAACTCGGGCTCCCGCAGTGCCCCGAGTTCCTCGGCCCCCGGCCCGGCTCGAACGGGCTGCCACCCCCACCAGGCTGCGGGCCGGGCACGTCCGTACCGTGTAGACGCACCTTGGGCGAGGTCGGGCTGAGCATATCAGCGGGTGATTCGGGCGGGACCCGTCCAGTCGCCCGCTGACAAAGGTGGAATGGAACCACAGCCCAGCCGGGCACATCACCGCGCTCGTCGTCGAGAAGGGCGCGCAACTGGCTCCTGGTCGTGTTCATGCGGATCATGTCGTCGAGTATGTCGGGATCCGACGCGACGCCGCGGAGGTTATCCAAAGCGTCGACCGCACGCCCATGAGCACCCAGCAACGGTGCCCCTACCTGCCGATGTGACCGTCCTCAAGCAGCGGCAGGGCACCCGGCAGGGCATACACGCTGCAGACCCCAGACGCGCGTCCCCCTCCGCCGCACCCACGCCATGACGCGATTCACTCGCCGCTCGAACTCGGGAGAGACGGAAGCCCCGACAGCACCCGCAGTGCCGTGAGCTTCCCGGACCCGGCCCGGCTCGAACGGGCGGCCACCCTCACCGAACTGCGGGTTGGGCACACCCTTACCGGGTAGATGCGCCTTGGGCGGGCTCGTCTGCACGCTAGCAGAGACGCCCGCGCGACCCACGAGACGCCTCGAGTCCCGGCTCAACAGGCGATCTGCGAACATGGGCGATTCCCTTCGAGGAGGCGGAAGACGGGAACGGTCTCAGCCGATGCCGAGCCGCAGGATGAAGATGCCGGGGAAGACGGCGAACAGCACGGACAGCGGAAGGATCAGGAACACCAAGGGGAGCATCATGAGGATCTCCTTGCGCCCGGCCTGCTCGATGAGGTCCCTCTTGGTCTCCTCGCGTGCATCCGACGCCTGTGCCTGCAGTACCGCGGCCAGCGGTGCACCGCGCTCGAGAGCGGCGATGATCTGATCCGCGGCTCGCGTCAGCGGCGGAACCTGGAGTCGCCGTGCGCACTCGCTCAGCGCATCGACGAGGGTGGATCCGGTGTTGACGGCGAGGATCACGCCTCGCAGCTCCCCACTCAGCTCGCCCGATCCGGCGTGCCCCACGCGGCGGAGCCCCTCCGGAAGCCCCTCCCCCGCCGACAGGCACAACGCGAGGAACTCCAACACCGTCGGCAGCTCCTCGGTGAGCCGGCGGACGCGTGCCTTCGCCCGGACGCCGAGCAACGCGTCACAGCAGGCTCCGGCCGTGACCGCGGTCAGCACCGGGAGGAGCACGGCCGGAGCGGACAGTCGACCGATCATCACGAGCACGACCGTCGCAGCCGCCCCTGCGCCGAGTCCGCACAGCACCCAGACCAGCTGCCCGCTGCGGAAACCGGCGGATCCGCCGGGCAACCCTGCCTGGCTCATCCGCAGGGTGACGCCGGTGTCGCCGCCGAACGATCCGAACGCGCGGGTGAGCCGCGCCGCCCAGGATCCCCCGCCCGGCATCCGCCAGGGCAGCCGCGCGGTCGGATCCGTGAGGTCGGCGACGTCGCGGACGTACGGCGCGATCCGGGTGCTGAGGTCGGCCCAGCGCCAGCGAGGGAAGGCCGCCAGTACCAACAGCAGCCCCGCCGCCAGCAACCCGCCGAGCAGCACCGACACGGCGACGTCCGACACGGAGCTCATCGGAACCACCGCCGTGGTTCCGGCAGCCGTCCGATGCGCAGCATGATCCGGAAGGCGACGAACGACACCGCGGCGCCGCCCAGGATGAGCGCCACGCCTTCGGGGCTCGTGTACGCGCCGGCGCCCTCGGGGCGCAAGAGAAGCAGCACCAGGATCACCCACGGCGCGATCGCGCCGAACACGGCAGCACCGCGGATCCAGGACTGCCGCGCCTCCACCTCGGCGCGCAGGGCGGCCTCCGCTCGCACGGAGCCGGACAGCGCTCGCAGGACGGCCGTGAGCTCGGTGCCGCCGACCTCTCGCGCCATGCGAAGGGTCTCCACGATTCGATCTCCGACGGGGTCTGCGAGCGCCTCCTTGAGCTGTGCCGCCGCCGCGTCGAACCGTCCCGTCGCATGCAGGTCGCGTGCGAACGCCGCGAACGCGGGGCGCAGCGGAGCAGGAGCTGCCTCCTCCAGCGCGGCGACCGCATCGGGCAGCGACATGCCCACCCTGATCGATGCGATCAGCAGGTCGCAGACGTCGGGCCAGAGTCCGCGCCGCAGCCGGAGCAGCCGATGGCGCCGAGCACGCAGGAAGACGACCGGCATCGCGGCCCCCGCGAACGCGAGCACCACGGCGAACGCGGGCGTCCCCGTGATCAGCCACGCCGCCGACCCCGCCACGAGCCCTCCTGCCACGACGATCACCGCGAGCACACGCCCACCCGCCGAGAACCCGGCTTCACGGAGCATCCGCGTCGCGACGCCCGCGCGGGGAGCACGTGCCGTGCGCTTCCCCGCGGGCCACAACCACGGAGACACCGCGAGCATGACGCCCGCGGCGAGCAGCGCGCCCACCAACAGGGTCATGCGACCCCCTCGGCGCGAAGCATGCCCGAAGCGGCATACGAGGGCGGTGTGGCGGACGAACGCGGCTCCGCATAGACGACCCGATGCGTGATGCGTCCGTCGGCATCGACGCCGTGAGGCTCGATCACCTCGGCGACGCGCCTGGTGCCGTCCTCCTCGCGGCTGCAGTGCACCACGAGGTCCACGGATGCGGCGAGCGCGGGCGCGATGAACGCCCGGTCGATGTTGCGACCTGCGAGCAGGGGCAGCATCGTGAGCCTCTCGAGCGCGTCCGCGGCCGAGTTCGCATGCACGGTGGCCGCGCCGGGGATGCCGGTGTTCAACGCGAGCACCAGGTCGAGCGCCTCGGCATCGCGCACCTCGCCGACCACGAGCCGGTCGGGACGCATGCGCAGCGCCTCCTTCACGAGGCGGCGCAGCGTGATCTCCCCCGTGCCCTCGAGGCTCGCCTGACGCCCCTGCAGCGCCACGAGGTCCGGCGCCTGCACGCCCAGTTCGAACGTCTCCTCCACGGTGATCACGCGCTGCCCGGCGCATTCGGCGACGAGCGCGGCCAGGAGCGTGGTCTTGCCCGCATGCGTCGGACCCGACACGACCACGCTGCCTCCGGCGCGCATCGCGTCGGCGAGGGTCGCACCGACCGGCGGCGGGACCATGCCCTGCGACACCAGCGATGCGAGACTCCGGTACCGCGGCAGGAACCGCCGGATGTTGACCGCCCAGGATCCCCGGACGACGTCGGCGATCGCGACATGGAGACGGGATCCGTCCGGCAGCGACGCGTCGACGAACGGCTGACCGATGTCGACCCGCCGTCCCGTGGAGTGCAGCATGCGTTCGACGAGGTCGCGCAGCTGCGCCTCGGTCAGGGCGATCGGCACGCGCTCGCTGCGCCCCTCGCGGGCGATGAACACGTGAGAGGGTCCGTTGAGCCAGATCTCCTCGATCGTGTCGTCCTCGAGGAGCGGCTGCAGCGGCCCGTAGCCGGCCACCCCGGCGAGGACGTCCCGCACGCAGGCCGCCTCGTCGTCGATCGTGGCGGTGCCGCGGGCGAGCGCGTGGTCGTTGTGCCGGCGCACCTCGAACTGAGCGATCCGCCGTGCCTCCTCGGGATGGGCGGAGGGATCCGTCTGCTCCGCGCGCAACCGCGCCCGTACCCGCTCGGTCACGGTGGCGGTGGTCAGGCTCACCTCGGCATCGTCGCAGGATCCGCGGATCCGCCTCGGAAGTTATCCACAGCACCGGCGGTGGGAGCACCCTCACGGCATGCTGCGGCGGTGCGACCGGGTCAGCAGCGCCGCGGTGAGGATGCCCGGGATCGTCAGCACCCCGACCCCGAGGAGCACCCAGCGGGCGCCGTCCGCAGGCGAGCCCGCCCCGAGCGTCAACAGGTTGCCGGCCGCGGCGGACGCCAGCGTGAACGTGATCAGCTGCGTCGTGCTGACCGCGGCCGAAGCCTTGGCGCCTTCCGCCGGATCGACGGCCGCGCTCATCGCCGCGACGGTGAGGTGCGGGAACGCGAGTCCGACACCCGCTCCGGCCATCAGCAGCAGGAGCGCCCAGAGCACCACGACGACGACGCTCGCGTCGGCGAGCTGCAGCAGGCCGTAGCCCAGGATGCCGACGCTCATCAGCACCGGCCCGAGGCGGATCAGTCGTGTCGCTGTGACACGGGACGCGTTCACGCTGAACAGCTGGGCCGCCGTCCAGCCGAACGAGAGCACCGCGCCCAGGAGCCCCGCCGGCAGCGGTCCGAGGCCGGCGAGCTGCTGCGCGAACAGAGGGATGAAGTTCTCCGCCATCACGCCGGCGCAGAACGCGGCGACCGTCAGGTAGACCCACTTCAGCGGATTCCCGCGCGAGTACGTGAGTCGCGGGAGGACGCCGTGCGCGGTGCGTGCATCGACGACCAGGAAAGCGATCAGCACGGCGAGGCCGACACCGACCAGCACGACGGCCGCGGCGCCGCCAAGGATCGAACTCACACTGAGTGCGGCGGCGGTCGCGGCGAGCAGGACGATGGGGACGACGGGGACGGGCGGCTGCGCGGATCGCGCGGGCTTCTCGGTCGGCAGCGCCCGCAGCGTCACCGCGGCGAGCGCGAGCGCCGTCACCGCCAGCGTGGCGAAGCCGACGCGCCACGCACCGGCCTGCGCGAACAGCCCGCCGAGGGCCGGGCCGATCAGCGTCCCGACGCCGAACATCGCCGAGATGAGACCCGTCGCGCGAGTCCACAGCGCCTCAGGCACGGTTCCGCGGATCACCGCGAAGCCGAGTCCGGTCAGCAGACCCGCCCCCACGCCCTGCACGGCCCGTCCCGCGACGAAGAGCTCCATCGACGGCGCCAGCGCGCTGAGGACCGTCCCCGCCGCGAACAGGAGGTACGCCACGACGTAGGCACGCGCGGGCCCTCTCGTCGCGAGGATCCGCTGCGCGAACATCGTCGCGATCACGGCCGTGATCAGATACCCCGTGGACGCCCAGGCGAAGTACGCGGCACCGCCGACGTCGGCGACGACCGAGGGCAGCAGCGCCGCGGTGAAGTAGAGGTTCATGGCGTACAGGCCCACACCGCTCGCCATCACCACGACCGCTGCGCGATGAGGGCGGGAGAACAGCGCACGCCAGCCGTCGTCGGATCCGCTCGGCGCGGGCGGGGTGCTTTCGGGGAGTATCCGTGTCATGACGGCTACGCTAGAAGTTCAAGTTCACTTGAAGTCAAATGCGAGGCGGACATGAAACAGCGACCCACCGACCTGCTCACGATCGGCGAGGTCGCGCAGCGCGCCGGCGTGGCGACCAGCGCGATCCGCTTCTACGAGGAGCAGGGCCTGATCTCGTCGACCAGGACCACGGGGAACCAGCGCCGCTATCCGCGATACGTGCTGCGGAGGATCGGGATCATCGTCGCGGCCCGCCGGTTCGGCGTTCCGCTCACCGAGGTCGCCGATGTCTTCGAGGAACTGCCCGAGGATCGGATGCCCGGCAAGAGCGACTGGCGCAGGATCTCGAAGAACTGGCACGAGCGGCTCGAGGCGAAGCGCCGGGAGATCGAGCTTCTCGAGGAGGAGCTCGTCGGATGCATCGGATGCGGATGCCTCTCGCTCAAGACATGCTTCGTGCTGAACCCGAACGACGCCCTCGCCGCCGAGGGCGCAGGGCCACGCCGACTAGAGCCGGGGCGCGCCGACGACGCCTCGACCTCCGGAGACTCCGTGGCGCACTGAGTCCCAGGGCTCACCGGCGGCTCCACATGCCGCCGATAGACTGGTCGCGCTCGCGGGAGTGGTGAAACTGGCAGACACGCAGGATTTAGGTTCCTGTGCCTTCGGGCGTGTGGGTTCAAGTCCCACCTTCCGCACGACGCATGAGGGGCAGCCGGACGGCTGCCCCTCATGCGTCTCATCCGGGAAGATCGACCTCCGCGCGTCGCGCCGGCGACCGCACGGCCAGGACCAGCACGAGGGACAGCAGTGCCGCGACCGCTCCGAGGATCAGCACCGACCGGACGCCGGACGCGCCGATGACCCACGCTCCGAGCGCGGATCCGAGGGCCACGCCGATGTTCGACGAGGACACGAACAGGCTGTTGCCGAACTCCGGCGCATCCGACGTCTCCCCCGCGATGAGGCTCTGGCCCAGCAGCAGACCGCCGGAGTGCGCCAGGCTCCACGGGATCACGAGCAGGCCGATCGCCCACGCCCAGGGGGCCACCAGGGCGAGCACGACGTAGAGCACCGCATACGCGAGCAGGAAGCCCAGGAGCGTTGCTCGCAGGCCGCGCACGATCAGCCGCGCGAAGAGGAAGTTCCCCCCGACCATGAGGACGCCGAACACCAGCAGGAGAACGCTGACCATCGGCCTCGGCACGCCCGCGACCGTGCCGAGCAGGTCCGCGAAGTAGCTGTAGGTGGAGAACATCACGACGAAGATCGCCGTGACCGTCACGAGCTGCAGCCACACCCGGGGCCGCCGCAGGGTCCCCACCGACACGCGTGCGGCCGTTCGTCCCGCAGCCGGCAGGGCGGGAACCCAGAGGGCGATCCCCACCAGGGCGAGGATGTTGACGACGCTCGCCGCAGCGAACGCGACGGAGAGGGCGAAGCGGTCCGCGAGGAACGACATCGCCGGCACTCCGAACGCGAACCCCAGCGTGACGCCGGCGAAGACGCGGGCCGCCGCCCCCGCGGCCTTGCCGGGAGCGGCCATGCTGCCGGCCGCGGTCAGGGCGAACGCGAAGTACACGGGATGCATGACGGCCGGGAGGATCCGGAACAGGACGAGCACCGGGAAGCTCTCCGAGACGGCATAGACCGCATTGGACAGGGCGAACACGCCCATCGCGAGGAGCAGGACGCTCTTCCGGTCGAACCGTTCGGTGAGCAGCACGCCGAAGGGCCCGCTCGCGGCGACGACCACGGCGAACACACTGACCAGCAGCCCTGCCTCCGCCACCGAGACATGGGAGCGCGAGGCCACCAGCGGCAGCACCCCCACCAGCCCGATCTCGGTGCTGATGATGCCGAACACCCCCATCGACAGCGCCGCCATCGACAATCCGCGTCTCATTTTGCCTCCATAAATCGAGATAAATAGATGTGAAAACGCGAACGCAGGCGCGCGGAAGAAGCCCCTGGCGGCGAGAGTCATCCACACCGCCGGACGGCCGCGGCGAATTACAGCGAGCGACTCACCCGCTCGGCGAACTCGCGGATGGCGTCCTCATCGCGGCGGTAGTACGTCCAGCGACCCGCCCGGAAGGACGACAGCAGTCCCGCATCCTGGAGGTTCTTGAGGTAGGTCGACGTCACCGACTGGGAGAGCCCGATCGCCTTCTGGATGTCCTGGACGCACACTCCGGCATCGACGTCCAGCCCCTGCTCCGCATACCTCTCGCGGCCGAAGCTCCGTTCCGGATCCTTGAGGAGCGCGAGGATCTCGCGCCTGGTCTCATTCGCCAGGGCGCGATACACGCGATCCTCGGAAACGCGATCCACTGCACTCACATATCTAAATTATCAGATGAATCATCCCGCCGCGGTCGGAGGCCACTCCCAGCCGCGCGAGACCCGCGCCACTCTAGAATTCAACTCAAGCCGCATCCCGCGGACGGGCGGCGCACTGCGCGCCTCCTGCAACACCACCAGCGACGACTCCACGGACGGGAACCACCTGTGCACCACGCCGCCCTCATCCCCTGGCTCGACCCGAACGTCATCATCCACGGCGCCGGACCCTGGGCGCTCGCCGTGGTGCTGTTCATCATCTTCGCGGAGACGGGCCTGCTCATCGGGTTCCTGCTCCCGGGCGACACGCTGCTGATCATCTCGGGCCTGCTGACCAACACCACCCCCGTGTTCGGGCTGGACATCTGGGCGGTCGGCCTGCTGATCGCGCTGGCGGCAGTCGTCGGCGGCGAGGTCGGGTAGCTGATCGGCCACAAGGGCGGCCCCGCGGTCTTCGAGCGCAAGGAGTCGGGCCTGTTCAGCCGGAAGAACGTGGAACGCACGAACCACTTCTTCGAGCGCTTCGGCGGACTCACCGTGATCATCGCGCGCTTCGTCCCGGTCGTGCGCACCTTCGCCCCTGTCGCGGCCGGCGTCGGGCACATGCCGTGGCGCAAGTACAGCCTCTACAACCTGATCGGCGCGCTGATCTGGGGCTTCGGCCTCACCTACGTCGGCTACCTGATCGCGTACATCCCGTGGATCGCCGAGCTCGTCACCAAGTACATCGACGTGATCCTGCTCGGTGTCGTCGCGCTCACCCTCGCGGTCACCGTCTGGCACTACCTCAACGAGCGACGCAAGGCGAAGAAGGAGTCGGCCGCGGGGATCCCCGCCGTCGAGCCGGAGATCTGAGCCGGGCTCAGCCGACGTCGCGGGCGCCCGCGTCGCCCCTCTCTGAGGATGCGGCGCGCGCGGCCTTCGACTTCTCGACGCTCGCCCGCAGGGCCTCCATCAGATCGATGACCTCGCCGCCCTTCTCGGCCGGTGCGAAGGTCTCCTCGGTCTCGAAGGCCTCGCCCTTCTCGATCTTGGCGTCGATGAGGGTGCGCAGCTCCACCTGATACTCGTCGACGAACGCGTTCGGATCGAAATCGCCCGAGAAGCCCTCGACGAGGCTCGCGGACAGCTCCAGCTCCTTGTCGGAGATCGTGACGTTCTCCGTAAGGGCGGGGAAGTCCGCCTCGCGCACCTCGTCGGCCCAGAGCAGCGTCTGCAGCACGAGCACGTTGCCGCGCAC
>JAITLM010000007.1 GCA_031277885.1 Microbacterium sp. | reverse complement strand
GCGAGGCGCGCAAGGCGCTGAACGCCGGGAAGCATGTGATGATCTTCTCCGACAACGTGTCGGTCGAGGACGAACGGGCCCTCAAGACCCTGGCGCACGAGAAGGGCCTGCTGGTGATGGGTCCGGACTGCGGCACCGCGATCATCAACGGCACAGGCCTCGCCTTCGCGAACGCCGTCCGCCGCGGCTCGATCGGCATCGTCGGCGCCTCGGGCACCGGAAGCCAGGAGCTGAGTGTGCGGATCCACGACTTCGGCGGCGGCGTCTCGCAGCTGATCGGCACGGGAGGTCGCGACCTCAGCACCGAGATCGGCGGCATCTCGATGGTCGACGGCATCGCCGCGCTCGACGCGGATCCGGAGACGACCGTGATCGTCGTCGTCTCGAAGCCCCCCGCCGAGGAGGTCGCCGACACGGTGCTCGCCGCTGCCGGGGCCGCGTCGAAGCCCGTCATCGTCACCTTCCTCGGATCGACCCGCACCGAGAGCGGCTACGACAACGTGACGCTCGTGTCCGGGACCAAGCCGACCGCGATCGCCGCCGTGGTGGCGAGCGGCATCGAGGAGTCCGCGCTCGACACGCGTCCGCTGAACCTCCCTCTGATCGAAGAGGTGCGGGCGAAGCTCGCACCGGAGCAGCTCTACGTGCGCGGGCTCTTCTGCGGTGGCACGCTGTGCGACGAGGCGATGTTCGCGGCCCTCGCCGTGCACGACGACGTGTACTCGAACATCCAGAAGGACCCGGCGCGCATCCTCGGCGCGAGGGACGCCTCCCGCGCGCACACCTTCCTCGACATGGGCGATGACGACTTCACCAACGGCCGTCCGCACCCGATGATCGATCCGACCCTGCGCCTGCAGCGCCTGGTGCAGGAAGCCGATGACCCCACCGTGGGCGTGATCGCGATGGACTTCATCCTCGGCTTCGGCTCGCACGAGGATCCGGTGGGCGTCACGATCCCGGCGATCCGGGAGGCCCAGGCGAAGGCTGCCGCCCGCGGGCAGCATCTGGAGATCCTCGGCTACGTGCTCGGCACCGACCTCGACACCCCGGCGATCGCCGGCCAGGTCGAGAAGCTCGAGGCCGCCGGCGTGACCATCGCCTCCTCCTCCACCAACCTCGGGCTGCTGGCCCGCGAATTCGTCGCGAAGGGTGCCCACTGATGAGCGTCAACGAACTGTTCGGATCCGCGCTGAAGCCGGTCAACCTCGGCCTCGACATGTTCGCCGAGGACCTCGAGGCGCAGGGCGTGAGCCCCGTGCTCATGGACTGGACCCCGCCGGGCGGCGGGGACCCCGAGGTCATCGCCGCGCTCAGCCGCCTCGAGGATCCGGACGTCGCCGCGAGGATCGACGCCGCCAACCAGGAGGCGCTGAGCCGCATCCTCGCCGCACAGCCGTTCCTGGAGGGCTTCGGCCAGGCGATTGACGTCATCCCGGGGATGACCGCGAAGACGATCCTGCACGCGGGGCCGCCGATCGCGTTCTCCCGCATGTCCGGACCGATGAAGGGGGCCGTCACCGGAGCCCTGGTCTTCGAGGGGCTCGCCAAGGACCTGGACGAGGCGTTCGAACTCGCCTCCTCCGGGGAGATCACGTTCTCGCCGTGCCACGAGCACCAGTCGGTCGGATCCATGGCCGGGGTGACGAGCGCGAGCATGTGGGTGCACCAGGTGCGCAACCGCACGCACGGCAACCTCGCTTTCACGAACCTCTCCGAGCAGCTCTCGAAGATCCTGCGCTTCGGCGCCAACGATCAGTCGGTCATCGACCGCCTGACCTGGATGCGCGACGTGTTCGGCCCCGTGCTCGCGGGAGCCATGACTCTCAACACCGACGGCATCGATCTGCGGCTCATGCTCTCGCAGGCGCTGCACATGGGCGACGAGGCGCACAATCGCAACGTGGCCGGCACGACCCTGCTGATCCAGGCGCTCGCGCCCTACATCCTGGAGACGGACTTCACGACGAAGCAGAAACGCGAGGTGTTCGACTTCGTCGCCTCGTCGGACTACTTCTCCGGCCCGACCTGGATGGTCACCGCGAAGGCGTCGCTGGATGCCGCCAACGGCATCGAGAACTCCACGGTCGTGACCACGATGGCCCGCAACGGCGTCGACTTCGGCATCCGCGTCTCCGGAACCGGCGGCCAGTGGTTCACCGGCCCGGCGCAGCAGGTCGTGGGCCCGATGTTCGCCGGGTACACCCCGGCCGACTCCGGCCTCGACATGGGCGACTCCGCGATCACCGAGACCTTCGGCATCGGCGGCTTCGCGATGGCCGCGGCGCCCGCGATCGTCGCGCTCGTCGGCGGCACCGTCGATGAGGCCATGGGCTACTCGCGCACGATGAACGCCATCACGACGGGGAACAACCCGAACGTGACCATCCCGGCGCTCGACTTCATGGGCGTGCCCACCGGCATCGACGTGCGCAAGGTCATGGAGACCGGGATCCTCCCGATCATCAACACCGCGATCGCGCACAAGGATCCCGGCATCGGCATGATCGGCGCCGGCATCACGCACCCGCCGGTCGAGGCGTTCCAGCAGGCGCTCCTGACGCTCGCCGACCGCATCGCCTGACCCCGGACAGCCGGTGCGGGCGTCCGATCGTCCGCACCGGCCGCCGCCCCGGCTCGGAACGCCGTCCCGGGGGGTCATCACCGCTGCGCGCCGCCTCCCACCCCGCACGTGCGCCGCACACCGTGCCGACAGATATGGATGAGGATGTCCACGACCCCCCTCGATCCCGCCCTGGTGGATCCCGGCGCCGAGCGCGTCGCGGAGTACTCGCGTCGCGGATATGCGGATGACGTGCTGCCGATCCGCCCGCAGGACCGCACCTGGAGGACCACGCAGTTCCTCACCGTGTGGATGGGCCCGATCCACAACATCCTGTCCTACTTCACGGTCGTCGGGTTCTTCGCCCTGGGCCTGTCCGCCTGGCAGGTCGTCGCGGCGATCCTGCTCTCCGCGGTCATCGTCTCGATCGGATACGTCCTGAACGGGCAGGCCGCCGCGAAGTACGGTGTGCCTTTCGTGATGCAGCTGCGCCAGGCGTTCGGCCACAAGGGCGCGCTCCTTCCCACCTGGATCCGCGGCATCATTGCGGGCGTCGTGTTCTTCGGCCTCACCACGGTGTCGTCGGCGAAGGCGTTCGACGTGGTGTTCGCGACGATCTTCCCGGGGTATCTGGACATCGGGGCCGGCGGCGACGTCCTCGGGCTGCCGGTCCCCACCGCCATCTCGTACCTCGTCACCTGGGTGATCACCGTCGCCCTGTTCCTGGGCGGCCAGAAGTTCCTCGGCCGGTTCAGCACCTGGGCCAACCCCGCCGTGTTCGTCCTCGTCGTGATCGCCGTCGTCCTCGCGGTCGTCAACGCGGGCGGCTTCGGCCAGGTCTTCGCCTTCCAGGCCGCGCACACCGCGGTGACCCCGCTCATCTTCATCAGCTGCGTCTCCGCCCTCGTCTCGAACTGGGCCGGCCCCATCGTCAACACCGGCGACTACACCCGCAACGCGACCTCGATGAAGGCGCCCGCGATCGGCTTCCCGATCGGCGTGATCGGCTCCTACCTCCTGTTCGCGCTCGTGACGGTGTCGTTCATGGCTTCGTTGCAGGTCGCGACCGGCGGGAGCTTCGACATCGACAGTCCGGGCGTCTTCGTGCAGGCGATCGACTCGATCGGCAACCCGTTCGTCGTCGTGCTGCTCATCCTCGCCATGAACGTCGGGGCGATCGCCTTCTGCGTGTTCGGCAACATGCTGCCCGCAGGACTGCAGCTCACCGCACAGCTGCCGAAGGTTTTCACGGTCACGCGCGCCGCCGTGCTCTCGGCCGTCCTCGGCATGCTGATCCTGCCCTGGGTGTTCCTGGAGAACACCGACGTGCTTTTCCTCTTCTACTCGTTCATCGGATCCCTGTTCGGCCCGATCGCCGGCGTCATGCTCGCCTCGTACTTCATCGAGGGCAGGAGGACGCTCGATCCGGACGGCATCTACGCCGACGACAAGGGCGGACAGAAGGGATCCCTTCCCGCTTACAACCGGCGCGCGGTGGGCCTGTTGATCGTGAGCTTCGCCGTCACGATGGCGGGCACCGTGCTGAAGGACGTCGACGTCCTGGTGCAGATCAAGAACCTCGCGTTCTTCGCCGGGCTGTTCATCGGGTTCGCCGGATACGCGCTGCTCACCCTGGCCGCCCGCCGGCGCGACTGACCCGGTCGAAGGAGAAAAGTCATGACCCCCGCCACTCCCCCGGCCGACCTGCTGGACCGCTACTTCGCGCCCGCCGTCGAGGCCACTCTGGAAGGTCTGCGCGCCGGAGACGGCGCGCCGACCCCGCCGGACGGATCGTCGTCGCGGTAGGCAACACCGTCCTGCGCCGCCATCTCGACGGCAGCGACACCTCCGCCCTCGACATGATCCACCTCACGAGCGGCCGCGAGGACTGCGCGGGGATCTGGACGGAGTTCCAGCGCAGGAAGGCCTGACCACGACGATAGGAGGCCGGCGCCCTGGACGGGCGCCGGCCTCCTATCGTGTCCCGTGAGGCGGGAGCTACTTCTTCTTGCC
>JAITLM010000080.1 GCA_031277885.1 Microbacterium sp. | reverse complement strand
TCGTCGAGACTCGTCGAGCGGAGGACTCGACCGAACGGTGTCAGACGATCCGCATCGCTGATGAGCCCCCGGGACTCATCGATGTCGCGCATTGAGCGGAACTTGCGCAGCCGGAAGATGCGCTCGTTCCTGCCCGGCCGGGGCTGCACGAAGAGCACGGGCCGACCGAGACGGATCGCGACCAGCAGCGCGACGATCACGAGCACGGGCGACAACAGGACGAGCGCCACCGCGGAAGCCACGATGTCCAGAAGGCGCTTGAGGAGATCGTAGGGTCGGGAGCCGCCTGTCACAGATCAGCGCCCACCGACGAAGGCAGTGATGCCGTCGACCACCCGCGCACGCTGCAACTCGGTCAACGCGGACCCGCTGGGCAGCGTCAGACCAGATTCGAACAGTCGCTCCGAGGCGCCGTTGATGACCCCGCGATGATGAGCGAACACCGGCTGCTTGTGCATGGGCTTCCAGAGCGGGCGGCTCTCGATGTCGTCCTTCGCCAGCGCAGCGGCGAGCTCAGAAGGAGCCCAACCGGTGCGCGCCTCGTCGACGAGGATCGAGGTCAGCCACACGTTGTCGTGCTCGTCGCCGTCGGCGCCGAAGACCTCGACGCCGTCGACCGTCGCGAAGAGTTCCTTGTAGAGCTCTCGCATCTCACGCCGACGCGCGATCATCGCGTCGAGCCGAGACAGCTGCGCACGCCCGAGGGCGGCGAGCAGGTTGCTCATCCGGTAGTTGTACCCGACGTCGATGTGTTCGTAGTGCACCACGGGCTGACGTGCCTGTGTGGCGAGGTACCTCACGTGCTGGGCAAGGTCGGCGTCATCGGTCAGCAGCATGCCACCACCGGAGGTGGTCATGATCTTGTTGCCGTTGAAGGAGATGGCGGAGGCCCGTCCGAAGCTCCCCGCCGCGCGACCAGCGTGCGATGCTCCCAGCGACTCCGCGGCGTCGGACAGAACGGGGACACCGAACTCCTCCGCGATCGCGAGAATCGTGGTGTAGTCCACGGCCTTGCCGAACAGATCGACCGGGACGATCGCGCCGACATGTTCGCCTGCATCGCGCAGCGTGGTCAGCGCCTCCCGCAGAAGAGCGGGATCCATGTTCCCGGTCTGCAGATCGGCATCGATGAAGTACGGCTCGGCCCCCGTGTAGATGATCGCGTTGGTGGTCGCGGCGAACGTCATGGTCGAGGTCACCACGACGTCACCGGACTTGACGCCCAGACTCAGGAGTCCGAGGTGCAGCGCGGCCGTTCCGGAACTCAGCGCGACGCCGTGCCCGACACCCAGCCGCTCCGCGAGCTCACGCTCGAAGGCATCGACATCGGGACCGAGAGGGGCGATCCAGCCGGAACGGATCGCCGAGATGATCGACTGCTCCTCCAGCTCGGTCACATCCGGCGACGACATGTAGATCCGGTCAGCCATTCGAGGGTGCCTCCTGCGGGACGCGCGTCGAGCCGTTGATGACCTGATCGATCACGATCCGGTCGACCACTGCAGTGTCATTGTTGCGGGGTTCCGCTTTCATCCGCGCCTCCCAGCCCGCCTTGTCGAGGCGCTCGGGGCTGATCGTGTCCGCGTGCGCGTGCGAGATCTGCGGGTGGAACGGACGCTCGAGGTTCTCGCGCGCCCCGACCAGCTCCTCGTGCAGCTTCTCGCCGTGGCGGAGCCCGGTGAAGACGATCTCGATGTCCTTGCCCGACATCGAGATCATGCGCTTGGCGACCTCGAGGATCGAGACGGGCTCGCCCATGTCGAGAATGAGGACCTCGCCGGCACGGCCGATTCCGCCCGCCTGGATGACCAGCTGGCATGCCTCGGGAATCGTCATGAAGTAGCGCGTCGCATCCGGGTGCGTGACCGTGATCGGCCGGCCGTCGGCGATCAGGCGCTGGAACGTCGGAAGCATGGATCCGCGGCTGCCGATCACGTTGCCGAAGCGCACGGAGAGGTACTGCATCCCGGTCTGCTCCCCCGCCCACGCGGTGAGTTTCTCGGCCACGCGCTTGGAATGGCCGAGCACGCTCGTCGGGTTCGCCGCCTTGTCAGTGGAGATGTTGACGAAGTGACTCACCCCGACGCGGCGCGCAGCCTGAAGCACGTTCAGCGAACCGAGAACGTTGGTCTTCCACGCCTCATCGGGGTACTGCTCGAGCATCGGCAGGTGCTTGAGTGCGGCCGCATGGAAGACGACCTCGGGGCGGCGCTCGTCGAAGATGGCGTTGAGCACCGCGACGTCGCGGATGTCGGCCAGCACGACCTCGTTGGAGTCGAGCAGGCCATTGCCGGCCGTTCCGAGCTGGGCGGTCTGCAGCCCCGTCTCGTCCCTGTCGAGCATGATCAGCTCGCTGGGGCCGAACTTCGCGAGCTGGCGGCAGAGCTCTGAACCGATGGAGCCACCCGCGCCGGTCACCAGCACGCGCTTGCCGGAGATGTAGCCGGCGATGAGCTCGACGTTGGTGTCGACCGGGTGCCGACCGATGAGGTCTTCGATCTCGATGTCGCGGACGTCGACCGTGGTGCGTCCTTCGAGCATGTAGTCGGTGATGGTAGGCGTGACCGAAACGCTCATGCCTGCGGCATCGGCCGCGTCGCTCAGCTCTCGCATCAGCACGCTGTCGGCGTTGCCGAGGGCGATCACGAGCCGCGTCGCGCCCGTTCGGGCCGCGATCTCCGCGAGTTGCGCGCGACGCCCGAGCACCGGCACACCCCGCAGACGGAGGTTCTTCTTCGCAGGGTCGTCATCGATGAGGCCGACGGGGAGGATCGGCGAACCGGGATCGGTGGTGATGGTGTGCAGCAGTCGATCGCCGAGATAGCCGGCGCCGAGCACGAGGGTGCGCTCCGCGCTGCTCGAAGGCTTTCGCGAACGCTCGATCGTCAGCCGGGCGATGTAGCGCACGCCGAACATGAGGAGGAGGACGAAGGGTCCCGCCAACAGCACCGTCGCACGGGGAAGGCCGAACAGGTTGCCGGACGGCACGATCACCGAAGAGAGGATCAGGGTGATCCCGGCGGCGACGAGCGCGAGCGTCCACACCTCGCTGAACGAGCCGTACGGGTATCGACCGCGATACAGAGCGAGCGCGTAGCCGACGATCAGCTGCATCGCCGCGGCGACCACGCCGAGGGCGAGCGTGGCGATCCATCCCGAGAGCGGCAGGGTGAAGTCCACCCGCAGGCCGACGGCGAGGAATGTTCCGAACACCCAGGCGAAGGCGTCCAGCGTCGCCACCCAACGTCGGCGCCGCTGTCGCGTCATCAACGCGCGTGCCGTCGTCGCCGTCTCGTCTCGGTTACCGCTCTGCACCGCGAATCCCCCCTCATCGTTTCCGCGACGCGTCTCTTGACGGACGCTTTGTCGTGAGCAATCCCGGGGCGCGGAGCGCCGCTCCGGGCCACTCCCCCTGCCCTTCCAGGGTCTCATAGCTGGGAGAACGCCGAGTGACATTGTCCGGAAAGTGACGCTTCGCGTACGGCCTTCGTTCGCATTTCGCATGTTTTGACGGCGCCGAACGCGGGGAGACGGCCGAACAGGCAGCAGCCGCCGAGCGGATCCAGGGGTGACACCTGGACATCCGTGCCGCCTCGCTAGGCTGGCTCTATGGGTCACAGCGAGACACAGCGTTGGCGCATCGCCGACGCCGTGGCCTGGACCTCGAACTCCGACGGGATCGTGGCGCTCGATCTCGCGTCGGAGACCGCCCATCCCACTGCTCTCCTCGGGACGGCGGCGTTCGTCTGGGAAGAGCTGGACGCGAACGGCCCGATCGACGCCGAGCAGCTCCTGACGAACCTCGCCACCGCGTACGAGGTCGATGTGGA
>JAITLM010000071.1 GCA_031277885.1 Microbacterium sp. | reverse complement strand
CCCCTCTCCCTCATCCATGCCTCCACCCCACCAGACATATAAACGAACTGCAATATGAGCATGTCAATCGAGAAGAGTTCTCACCGAGCCCGTGGATCGACGCCGCAGAGACCACGACGCCGTGCCCGCCCGGAGAAGGGCGGGCACGGCGTCGTCTTCAGGACCTCAGTCGGACGCGACCGCGATCTCGTTGGGCGTGTGCTTCAGCCGAGCGGTGGTGAGGATCTTGCCGGAAGCGAGATCGACCACGTGCACGCTGTTCGCCGCGGGCTCCGTCACGTAGGCGACGTCGCCGCGGATCTTGATCGCCGGGTGCGGATCCTGCCACTCGACCGGACCCTTCCAGGGCTCGACGACAGGGAACGAGCGCGCGATCTCGCCGGACGACGGATCCAGCACGTGGATCGACCCGTCGGTCGCGAGGATGTACGCGAAGTCACCGGGCCCTCGCGCCACGTCGCGGAAGGTGTACTGCACGGCGGCCGGAAGGTCGACGACGCGGTAGGTGCTCGCCGCGGTGTCGATCAGGGTCACGGCGTTGAGCAGGTATCCCTCGGCGTCGCGATCCTTCTTGTAGTCGCCGACGACGATCGGGCTCGTGGGCGAGACGAAGGCGTTGCCCATCCGTCCGTACGCTGCGGGAGCGGCGAACTTCGTGAAAGCACCGTCCTTGTAGAGCAGCGCGCCGTCCTCGCAGCCGAAGACGGCCGCATCCCCCTGGGCCGTCCCCTCGCCGTGGATCCCGGGGCACTGCGCATTCACCGCGGTCTGCTCCCAGCCGCCGCCCTTCGCGCGCAGCGCCTCGGCGCCGGTCCGCGCAGTCTTGTCTCCGACGGTCGTCAGCAGCGTGCCGTCCTTGAGCGCGATCGAGACGCCGTGGTGGGCGCTCGCGGCCTTGTGCCGGTCGCCGGTCGGCGCCGAGGCGTAGCCGCCGGCGAACGCGCCCGTGTCCAGGATCGTCGTTCCGCCCGTCCCGTCGTCGTAGAGCAGGGTCTTGCCGTCATGCGCCACGACGTGGCCCGCCGTCGTGGCGGGGATGGTGAGGTCCGTCAGCGCGGGCTTCGCCGTGTCGAGCATCTGGAAGCCCTGCGAGGTGGTCACGGCGATCGTGCGTCCGTCGCCGAAGGGATTGACCCGCGTGAACTTCTCCGTCTCGAACTCCTTCACGGTCTCGAGCGTGGTGCCGTCGAGCACCGCGATCCCGTTCGGGTAGGTCACGGCGATCCTCTCCGTCGTCGTCACCGCTTCCGTCGAGGGCGCTGCGCCCCCTGCCGCGGTGCTCGCGCACCCGGTCGCGAGGACCGCGATCCCCGCGAAGACGGCTGCCGCCGTGAAGCGTCGCGTGTGTCGTTGCATCGTTCTTCCTTTTCTTCGAAATGGCCTCATGCGCCGAGACCCTGCGCGATGCGCGCCGTGTTGGCCCGCATCATCGTGAGATAGCTGTCGGCTCCCCCGCCCGGAGCCGTGAGGGATTCGGTGTAGAGCTCGACGACGTCGACACGGAGCGCGGCCTCCTCGGCGAGCACACGGACCAGGCGATCGGGCTGGGACGATTCGGCGAAGAGCGTGCGCACCCCTGCGGCCTCGATCGCGGCGACCAGGTCGCGAAGGTCC
This sequence comes from Microbacterium sp., assembly GCA_031277885.1. Classification (GTDB taxonomy): domain Bacteria; phylum Actinomycetota; class Actinomycetes; order Actinomycetales; family Microbacteriaceae; genus Microbacterium. The sequence goes on along the minus strand of JAITLM010000071.1, from coordinate 3,756 downwards.
GAGGCGCTCGGGGCGGCGAGCGTCGTGCCGCCCGGGATCACCGCGCCGATCAGGCGGAATCCGAACCGGTCGGCGAGATAGCCGAACACGTGGTGATTCGTCACGAGGGCGCGCTTCTCCGGCGGTATCGCGGCGAAGGCCGTCGTCATCTCGGCATCCAGCGTGGCGAGCTCCTCGCGGTACGCGCCGGCGTTCGCCCTGACGGCCGCCCGGTCGACACCGTCGATCCCGGAGAGCGCGGGTTCGAGAGCGTCCACGACATCGCGCATCCTCGCCGGGTCCGTCCAGAAGTGCGGATCCGGTGTGCCCCGAGCGTCCCGGTCCGCATAGGGCAGCGTGTCGATGTGGTCGCCGGCGACGAACATCCGCACGCCGGCCTCCGCGGCGCGATCGAGGTGCTGCTGCAGCCCTTCCTCGAGGCCGAGTCCGTTGGAGACGAGCAGGTCGGCCGCGGCGAGCCGCGCCGCCTGCTGAGCCGAGATCTCGAAGGAGTGCGGATCGGCGTTCGGCTTCATGAGCGTTGTCACATCCGCCTCCTCCCCCGCGAGACGCGAGACCACATCGCCGAGGATGTTGGTCGTCACGACGACCTGGGGCCGGCCCGACCCGGCGTCGGCGGCGGCGCACCCGGCGAGCACGGTGCCGAACGCGACGAGAACCGTCAGAGCGGCCAGGACCCGGCGGATCATCGCCCCACCTCCGCGAAGAAGACGGGCCGGGTCGGGGTCTCGATCGTGCGGGCGACGCGCGCTCCGTCGGCGTACGCGATCTCCCGGACGACGCCCTCGGACGGCGAACCGACGTAGACGCGCTGGGCGTCGACCCAGAGCGACGCGGCGCGCGGGTCCTCGAGCACCACGGGCGCGGTCGCGGCGATCTCGGCGCCGTCGGCGTAGACGCGGATCCGCCCCTCCTCGTCCAGTCCCACGACATGACCGGCCTCGTCATCGACGGCGACCGCCCGGACCAGCATCCGGCCCGTCGCGAACCTCGTCCACGCGCGCTCCCTGGTGTCGAGCAGCATAAGATCGTCGCCTCCGGTCACGCCGGCGACGGTCGGGCGCCCCTTGCGTCCGTCGAAGCCGAGCGGGCGGGATCCGCCGTCGACGACGGGGATCCGCTCGAAGACGGGCTCGCCGCCGCCGGTGACGAGCACGGCGCCGTCCGCACAGCCGAACGCGAGCCCCGCGCGGGTGGTGATGCTCCCCGCCGGATCGACGCACGCGGCCTCGGCGCCGGACGGGTCCCCGGACCTGTCGTGATACCGGAGCACGCCGTCGACGGCGACGACAGCGCCCTCTCCCCAGGGCGCCACGATCCCGCGCGCGGCGCCGGTCCGCAGCCGGAACGACTCCTGGATCCTCCCCTTCGAGAGCGCCTCGTTGTCGAGCAGCACGGCCTCTCCGGACGCCTCGAAGAAGATGCCTGTGGATCCGGCAGTCGAGAGCGGACCGGTGGCGACGACCGCCGCCCCCTCACCCCGGACGAGGCCGAGGATCGCGGGCGCGGTGCGGTAGTAGTGGAAGTGGTCGACGTGATCCCAGGTCCAGGCGCCGCTGTCCACGACTTCGACCCCGGCGTCGGTCGTGACGAACGCGTAGCGCCCGTCGCTCGCGAGTCCGCGCGGCGCGCCGATGCGCCCGACCGTGGAAGAGGTGCCGTCGAGCAGGTCGGCGAGCCCGACCTCGCCGCGCTCATCCACGGAGAGCAGCATCAGCGGCGGCTCAGCGACCTCCTCCGCCCCGGCGATGGCGCCGTGCCCCGCCGAAGAGGACGGTGGAGCGGTGGCTGCGGGCGACGGCCCGGAGCAGGCCGAAGCGCAGAGGAGGAGGATCACCGTGCCGAGCACGGTGGCGACACGGTGGCGGGTCGGGATGCGGCGAGGAGCGGGCATCGGGGCCTTTCCAGGGGACAGGTCGGTCGGAGGTTCAGACGCGCGAGGCGGCGGCGCGAGGCGGGAGCACGTCGGCGCCCTCGCCTTCGGGTGGAGCGGAGGCGATCGGGGCGAGCTCCGCACCGGACGGGTCCGCGGACGGGGCCCGACGCGGCCGGATCACGGCGCGCAGGATCCCCGACGACGCCGCGATCAGCACCGCGGCCCCGGCGATCGAGGCGCCGGCGGCCGTGCCCGCGTGCCACGACAGGATCAGGCCGGAGGCGACGGCGAGAGCGCCCAAGAGCGCCGCGAGCACCATCGTCGCCGGGATCCGCGGTGCCCAGGCTCGCGCCGCGACCGCCGGCGCGAGCAGGAGTCCGACCACGAGGAGCGTGCCCACCGCCTGGTAGGCCGACACGACGGCGAGCGTCACGAGGCCGACGAGCACCACGTGCGAGAGCCCGGGATGCAGGCCGAGAGTCGCCGCGATCCTCCGGTCGAAGGCGGCGGCGACGAAGGCGCGGTGGAACGCCGCGGCCACGATGAGCGTCACGGTCAGCGCGACGGCGAGCACGACGAGGTCGGCGCTCTCGACCGCGAGGATGTCGCCGAAGAGGATGGCTGTCGCGTCCGTCGCGAAGGCTCGCGAGTGGGAGACGATGATGACCCCGGCCGAGAGCATGCTGACGAAGAGCAGACCGATGCTCGTATCGAAGGACAGCCGACCGCGCCGCTGCAGGATCCCGATCGCCCCCGCCATCGCCGTCGCGGACACCGCCGCACCGGCCATCGGCGGCATCCCGAGGACGGTGGCGAGCGCGACGCCGGGGAGCATCCCGTGCCCGAGAGCCTCCCCCAGGAACGCCATACCGCGGATCACGACCCAGGTGCCCACGACCGCGCAGATGACGGCGACGAGCACGCCGCCGGCGAGCGCGCGCAGGAAGAAGGCCGCGCTGAAGGGATCGGTGAGCCAGGACATGGGTCCCGATCCTAGCCACAATTGAGAATGATTATCAATTGCTAGAGTGTCGGCTATGAATCACCCGGGATCGGCCCTCGTCGCGACCTCGCTCCGCTTCGGATACGGCGGCAGGACGGTCCTCGACGGCCTCTCGCTGCGACTGCGGGCAGGAGAGGTGACCGCGATCGCCGGACCGAACGGCGCCGGGAAGTCCACGCTGGTGGAACTGCTCGCAGGCGTGCTCCGCCCCCATGCCGGGACGGTCTGGCGCACCGATCGCGCCGCCCTCGTCGTGCAGCGCCCCGACGCGCCGCCCGCACTCCCGCTGACCGTCGCCGACGCCGTGTCGATGGGACTCTGGAGGCGGGGCCCGCGGGTGCGGCCATACTCGCGCGACGATGCCCGCCGGAACGTCGCGGCGGCGATCGAGCGGGTCGGTCTGACGGGCCGGGAGCGCTCCCTGCTGTCCGAGCTCTCCGGGGGTCAGCGCCAGCGCGCGCTTCTCGCACAGGGCATCGTCCGCCGCCCCCGGATCCTCCTGCTCGACGAGCCTGCGGCGGGACTCGACGCCGAGAGCCGCGCGCGCACGCGCTCGATCCTCACCGATGAGGCTGCTCGGGGCGCCGCCGTCGCCTGCGTGACGCACGACGAGGAGGCGATCACCGCGGCGGATCGCGTGATCCGGCTCGAGCACGGCCGGATCACGACCGTCTGAGACGGCGCACGCCGCCCCGCGGCATAGTCAGGACGCGTCGACGCGAAGGCTGTGGATGAGTCCGGCGACGTACGCCTCGAAGTCGGCGACGAGGTCGATGCGCTCGGGATCCAGGAGCCACTGGGTCTGCAGGCCGTCCATGACCGCGATGATCTGCCGCGCGATCTGGTCGGCGTCGATGTCGGCGCGATACTCGCCCGA
>JAITLM010000019.1 GCA_031277885.1 Microbacterium sp. | reverse complement strand
GGCTCCTCATCGTCCTCGAGATGCGGTGCGATCGGGCCCATCGAGCCGCCTCGACGCTGCTTCTCCTCGTCGGATCCGCCCTGGCCCTGCCCGCCGATCATGCCGCCACCCGAGCGTGCACCCATCCCGGTCGCGCCCTGCGCGGCGGAACCGGAAGCACCAGGACCGCCGGCTCCGAGCAGACCGCCGGTGCCGCCGGTCGTGCCCCCGAGGAGCCCGCCGGGCTTCAGGCCGGATAGGCCCGCACCCGCGCCGCTCAGGCCGCCAAGGCTCCCGCGGGCACCGAAGGCGAGGGCTGCTGCCCCACCGCCGCCGATCGCGCCGGGGATGAGACCGCCGCCGGGCAACGAACCGCCGCCACCGGGCAGATGGCCAGATCCGCCGGTGCCGGAACCGCCGGTGCCGGGGATATGCCCGATCACGTTCGGGTCGTCGGCCGTCGGGCCGCCGGGACGCCCCGGACCACCGGGGTAGCCAGGGTCGCCGGGGTATCCCGGGTGACCGGGGTCGCCCGGGTAGACCGGGCCGGGGTTCTCCGTGATCAGGATCCCACCGCCACCACCAGGCCCGCCGGGATAGCCGCCACCCGCGTAGCTGCCGCTGGGACCGCTGTAGCCCCCCGGGCCGCCTTGACCACCGGATACGCCCCCCGGAGTCGACCCGCCGTCGCCACCGGGACTACCCGGATCGACCTGCACAGTTTTGACCCCGTTCAGCTTCGCCCGGGCCGTGGCGATGTCGCTCGTGGGTTGAGCGAGAGCCGTGCTCACCGCGTTGACCGTCTCCCGCGCCTTCGCTTCGCGCTGACCCGACATCCAGTCGCCGATCACCTCGAGCGCCTTGTCGGCGGCCAGCGGCCCGAGAGCGGGGTGGACGACCGTGGCACCGGCCTTCACCGCATTCGCCCAGAACGGGTCGACCTGCGCACTGGGGAGTTCGCCGCCCGATGCCGTACGACGCGCGGTGTTCGCTGCGTCGACGGCGGCGACGATCTCGCCCACCGCCTCGTCGATCACCGTGAAGCGCGCGGCCATCTCGCCCATGCGCCGACGTGCCGCGTCGGCGGACTCGCCGCGCCACGCGTCTTCGTGCGCAACGAGATTCGCGAGCGCCTTGCCCAGTGCCTGCAGCGAGAAGCGCAGCGGCGCCGTGTTGCTGATGTGCCAGTCCTCGACCTTGTGGATGGCGTTCAGCTCATCCTCCGCATTCGCGTAGCAGACGTAGTTCTCCGTCATCCTCTTCCCCCCTGATCAGCGCCCGAACCCGCTCCGGTCGGTGCATGCATGTGGTGTTCCCCGTCGCTCGCGGGTTCGTCGACCGCCTGCGCAGGCTCTGCGCCCCTGCGGCGTCGGGTGCCCATGACGACGGCGAAAACGCCCCCCACGACGATCAGCAGCAGCACGCCCCCGCCGATCGCGAACGGTACCCACGCCGGCGTCCCCGCGCTTGCGCCGTCCGCCGCGGGCTTCCCGGCCTGCGGCGTCGTCGTCTGCGTGCCGGCCGTGGGCTTCAGAGCCTCCGCCCCCTTCGCCGCCCCCACGTCGTCGACTGTCGGTCCCTGTGATTGCGACGCCTTCGGATCGAAGAACGGGTTCACGTCCTCATACGCAAGCGGATTGTCCTCCCGCATCTGGGTCAGCGAGATCGTGCCGTAGCCGAGGTCGTTGCCCCATCGGGGGTCGTGCAGCGTGCCGCCCGTGTTGCGGATCATCGTCTGCAACAGCTGATTGCCCGTCGCCGACGGGAACTTGCTCTTCATATCCGCGAGGAACCCCGCCACGATCGGCGTTGCGAGCGACGTGCCACTGCCGAGCTCCTGGGCATCCCACGATTCCGACGTCCCCTGGGTGATGATGCCCACTCCTGGGGCCGCGACTTTCACCGAAAGGCTCCGGTTCGAGAATCCGTCGGCCTTCTGGACCGCACCCGTGGCATCGATCGCCTGCACCCCGACGGAGCCGTTCCCCACTCCCGGATAGCCGCCCGTGGTGGACAGCGCGTCATTCGTCAGACCGGCCACGACCGGGATGCCCAGAGCCAGGGCTCGAGCAAGAGCCCGGTTCAAGGCGCCCGAGTAGGGCACCCCCTGCGAGACCGAGATGATATCTGCATGGGCGTCCATGGCATCGTTCATAGCCTCGGCGAGGCTCTCTACGGGGCGATTCTCTCCCTTGGCGTCCAAGCACGTGAGAGACGAGTCAGGGGCGGCCGCGATGCCGGAGTTGTAGAACAGCACTTCGGCCTGCGGAGCAACCCCGCGGATGGGCACCTGCCCCGGCTCCGCCTCGCCGGTGCCGACGATGAGCGAGGCCACATGCGTTCCGTGCATGGCGGCTGCGTAGTCGGTCGACGTGGGAGGGATCGGCTTTCCCTGTGCGTCATAGCAATAGGTCTTGTCCACCGGGGTGAGGTTCGCGCCCTGCAGCGTCGGGATCGCCGGGTTGATCTGCGTGTCGATCACGGCGATCTTCACGCCCTTGCCCGTGAACCCTGCATCCAGGGCCTCCTGCACGTGAAGCGCTTGGTAGTACCAAGAGCCGCTCGACAGATCGTCCGCGTTCGCAGGTGGCGCCGCGACCACCGTCACGACGGCGGCGACGGCCGCAGCCCCGAGGACACCAAGCGTACGGATACGACTCACTTGATCCCACCATCGGAGCTGTTGGGAGCCTGCGCCTCGACATTGTCGAGCATCGAGAGGATCAGCTTGCCGTCATCGGCCGCGTTTTGGTCTGTCGCCATGAGCGCAAGCACCGCAGCCCGGACGCTGTCGTGCATCTGGTTGACCTCGACGACGATGTTGTTCGTTGCGTTGGTGATGTCGCTCGCCGCCCCGACGAGCTGCTCATGCAAGGAGGCGGTCGTCTCCGTGTTGCCACCCGAGGCGTCCTTGGCCTTCCACGCGTCCGGCGATTGCTCGAGCTCCTGAACGAGCTTCTTCGTCATCTCCAGGATCGAGTCGAAAAAGCCGATCTGAACAGCCATGGTCCCCCTGCTTCCCTCCGTGTGCCTCTGATGCTGTGGTGCCGCATCACCGGCTCCCACCGACGCGGATCGCGCCGATCGGAACCGGAAACGCCGCGGACGTGGATCCGAACCCTTCGACAGGCTCAGAGCCCGGGATCACGCCCGCGGTCGCACCACTTTATGCGAAGCGGTTCGCGGAGGACTTGTCCCGCGAGACATACTCCTGCGACATCTGATCCGTCTTCGACGCGATCTGCTCCAGCAACTGCTGAAGCTCCGTCAAAGACTTGTTCCACT